>JBILTD010000238.1:0-2606 GCA_044371695.1 Crocinitomicaceae bacterium
AGACCTATTTTGTTATGCCATTGGTGGCATTCAGGCCTATCGGAATATAGGCACACCGGCTCAAGGTTTAGTCTGGCAGGCGTATAGTCCATATTTAGTCTCAAACTATGAGGGCCCCAATTTGAATTTGTATATCAGTGGGGCAGATATCCCAGCTTTGGTAGATGTCGAGGGTGATGGAGACATGGATATTTTGACTTACCATATCAGCGGCGAATATCTACAATACCATCAAAACCAGAGTCAAGAATTGTATGGACATTCAGATTCTTTGATTTTCAGGTTAAAGAATAGATGTTGGGGAGGTTACCGCGAGGATGTTACCAGTAACGCTTTATTTTTAAATGATACCAGTTCATATTGCAACGGTGGAAATGTGGTTGGGCCTCAACTCGGAGGGAATAATTCTAGTAAAGCACATGCTGGTTCAACAGTTCTAGCCCTAGATCTAGATAACTCTGGTGTTCTAGATTTAGTTTTGGGCGATGTTGCTTACGGCAATTTAATCAAGTTGATCAATGGAGGTACGGCGCCTAACCAGAATTCTGACATGCTCAGTGCTGACTACAATTTTCCGAGTAATACGACACCTGCCAATGTACAGCTCTTTCCTGCAGCTTATTACCTAGATATAGATGGTGATGCCAAGAAAGACTTACTTGTATCACCAAATGCCAATAACGTTTCTGAAAATGAAAACAGTATTTGGTTTTACAAAAACCTGAGTAGTAATCAGGGGCCAGTGTTTGCTTTTCAAGATAACGATTGGTTACAAGGTGACATGATTGAACACGGAGCAGGTTCAAGACCCGTACTTGCAGACCTCAATCAAGATGGCTTACTCGATTTATTAGTCGGGAATTTTCATGCATACAAGCCGGTACTCAACAAGGAGTCCAGGATTGCTTATTATCAAAATATCGGAACAGCAAGCGCGCCTGCTTTCATTTTAGTTGATAACAACTTTCTAGATTTAGCCAATTCAGGCCTTGGCCTTAACCTCATGCCAAGCGTTGGGGACCTCAACAACGACGGTAAACCCGAACTCATCATTGGCCGAGACAACGGTCAGTTGGCCTTGTATCTAAATACGACGACAGGATCCACACCTTCATTTACCTTACAAACTTCCATATTAACAGATGCATCTGGAAGCAGTATTCAGGTGCCAATGTTTGCCAGTCCTCAATTATTTGACTTGAACGAAGACGGAAAACAAGATCTGATCATCGGTTACAAGGGTGGAGGGCTCATTTATTATGAAAACACTGGAACCACAACTAATCCATTGTTTACTTTGCAAAGTTCAGCGCTCGGAGCAATCAATGTAGCGGTTAATGGCCCCGATGGTTTTTCAAATGTTTGGTTCTTTAAATGGCAAGACACCACTTATTTACTTGTTGGGGCTCAAGATGGCCGCATTCATTTTTTTGACAGCATCAGTAATAATATTTTTGGCGCTTACCATGAAATTACAGCAGATCTTGTTGGTTTATCAGCACAAATTGGCGCTTATGCTTCGGCTAGTGTTGGCAATTTAGATAACGATGCGCATCTCGACTTAATTGTTGGGCAAGATCTTGGCGGGCTCTTTTATCTTGAAGATCAACCAGGTTCTGATTTAGGCCTACAGGACCACCAAGAGATTGGGATTCGGGTGTATCCAAATCCGTTTTCTAATAGTTTTTCAGTCCAAATAGATGGCGCTCATGAACTCCGTGCCGGATTGTATGATTTAAATGGTCTGCTTTTAGCTGAATTCGAGTTTCAGCAAGGCCTACAATCTATAGAGTTGCCCCAATTGAAAAAGGGTATTTATCTCCTCTCTTTTTCTGATGGGCAAGTACTTAAAATGGTCAAGCAGTAAAAAGTGATGAATGCTTTATTTGATGGCTAACTCAAGTAAGGTTTGCCCATTGAGTTCTGCTCTTAATTGATCGCCGATCTGAACGGGGCCCACACCTGCAGGGGTTCCGGTAAATAAGAGGTCTCCTGTTTTGAGCGTGATAAACTGAGACAAATAGGCAATGAGCGCGTCAATTTGGAAAATAAAATCTTTCGGTGAACCGATTTGTCTGAGGGTCTCATTCTGATAGAAACGAAATTCTAGATTTTGAAAATCGTAGTCTTTGACATTGAGCCATATCGATGATAAAGGCGCACTGTGGTCGAATCCTTTGGCGGGTTCCCAGGGCAAACCTTTTTCTTTACACTGCTGTTGGAGGTCACGTGCTGTGAAATCGATACCTAGAGTAAATTGAGAGTAATATTTGTGCGCAAAAGCAGGGTCAATGTGTTTGCCTACCTTGTCAATTTTAATGACGAGTTCACACTCAAAATGTAAATCTTTGGTGAAGTTCGGGTAGTAAAATTCTGCTTCGCGCAACAAGGCAGTATCGGGCTTCAGAAAGAATAGGGGAACGGCAGGAAGTGCCGCATTCATTTCTTTGGCGTGGTCAGCGTAGTTTCTACCGATGCATATGATTTTCATGGCTTTTTGAATTTATTTTTCAATAATTCAAGTTTGTCTTCAAGGTTGGTTCCAAGCTGTGCGTCTTTGAGTCTTTCAACTTCTTGACGCAATAATTGCTTGGTGTGTAATGGAA
>JBILTD010000239.1:0-2593 GCA_044371695.1 Crocinitomicaceae bacterium
GTAATTCTTCGCGATATACCCTCCAATAATTGCACCAACCAGAAAAACTAAGTTCCAAGTTTGGGAACGCCAATCAAAGTCAAAAAATTTGACGCGTTTACCGGCGCCGGCTATTGAACAAATTGTTCTGAGATTGGAAGAAAAACCAAAGCTTTTTCCGAAAAAAAGCATTAAAAACATAACTGAGGCAATGATAATTCCAGAGAACCACCAAGGCCAAGGTGACATTAAAAATTCGAGCATGGGTAATGGGTTTAGTAAGTTTTTTTTATTTTAAATATGAAAAGTCAGCATGGGTTTATACATATGGTTTACCAATTTTTCAGTGGCACTCTGATGAAAAATACCACCTTTTGCGTGGGTGCCAATTAATAGTAAATCCACAGATTTCATTTGGTCAAAATGATAAACACCTTGCTCAACATCCTTTTCAACAAGGACATGTTTTTTGATATTGGATAAACCTAATTTGCTTGCAAACAGATCCATCGCTGTATATATCTTGTGTTGATTTTCAGGATGTTCTTCTTTAACAAACTCTAAAAGATGGACCTCGCTGCCGAAAGCCTTTAAGATTTCGAGAGCTGCGTGTGGAAGCTCAATTTCCTCTTTATCAAATTGATGCACCAACAATACTTCCTTAGGTTGCCAATCACTGCGGTCACACATTAATGATAAAACGGGTGTACTTGATTGTCTTACAACATGTTGAGCTTTGCTACCAGCCAATTTTTCAACCCAACCATCAGTACCTTTAGTACCCATCACAATCAAGTCAAATTGTTGCTTTTGAGCGTAGCTTTCGATGGCTTCCACAAAAGAACCTACAAGGATATGATGTCCGGAGAATTCACCTTTGATGGATTTAAGTTTTTCAAGGGCTAGGTCGCGTTGCAGCGCAATAAAACCAGGATCTATTTCACCACAGGTTAAAATGTTTCCATCAGGTAAAATAGATACAGTTTCTGGGAAAGGTAAAACATGGGCCAAATGACACTCAATTGGAATGTGCTGGGCTAATTTTTCGAGTAAGATCTGTGCATAACTTGCCTGAACGGAAAAATTTGTGGGCAAGAGAACTTTTAAAGGGCTACCCATAACTTACATTTTCATGACTTTGCTCTGGCAAACAAAATCTGTTTTTGGAACCTCTGTTTTAGAAATAGCACCGAAACCTCCTTCAATTTCTGTAAAATTTCTGTAACCGCGCGCTTGCAAAATTGAAGCGGCAATCATACTGCGGTATCCGCCTGCACAATGCATAAAGAAATGTTGATCTGGCTGGATATCCTTTGTCCAATCGTTGATGTAAGCAAGTGGCTTGCTGTATGCATCTTCAACATGTTCTGCCTCGTATTCGCTTTCTTTACGGACATCAATTACCATTGATTTGCCAGCTTCGAATTTGGACGCAAACTCGTCAGGAGAGATGCGATGAACGGTGTCAACTTCTTTGCCTGAAGCTTTCCAAGCTTCAAAACCACCATTTAGGTAGCCTAAAACTTGATCAAAACCAACACGGCTTAAACGCGTCACGACTTCTTCTTCCATGCCTGGCTCAGTAACTAAAACAATTTGTTGTTTGACATCACCAATTAGCGCACCTACCCAAGGAGCAAAATCTCCTTTGACACCAATATTAATTGCTTGTGGAATAAATCCTTGACAAAATTCTGCGGCCAATCTTGTATCTAAAATCATGGCGCCAGTAGCTTCAACTAAAGTTTCAAAAGCATCTACACTAAGAGCTGTGAGTCCTCTTTCCTTGACAGCTTCAAAACTATCATAACCTTTTTTGTTCATAGCGACGTTAAATCCAAAATAAGCTGGTGGAGGTAATAATCCGTCGGTAACTGCTGCAATAAAGGCTTCTTTACTGGGTTGATTCAAGGCGTAATTCATTTTCTTTTGATTACCCAAGGTATCAACTGTTTCTTTCATCATGTTTTTTCCGCAAGCCGAACCAGCACCGTGTGCAGGATAGACAGTAACATCATCTGACAAAGGCATGATTTTATTCATCAAAGAATCATAAAGTAAACCTGCCAATTGCTCTTGGGTCATGTCAGCAGCTTTTTGCGCTAAATCCGGACGCCCCACATCACCCAAGAAAAGGGTATCACCAGAGAAAATGGCTTCATTTTTTCCTTCTTCATTGATCAAAAGGTAGGTTGTACTTTCCATGGTATGACCCGGTGTATGCAACACCTTGATTTGAACTTTGCCAATTTGGAAAATTTGCTCATCAGTGGCAATGATGGCTTCAAATTCTGTCTTAGCTGTTGGGCCATAAACAATTGGCGCACCTGTTTGCTTACTGAGGTCAAGATGTCCAGAAACGAAGTCAGCATGGAAATGGGTTTCAAAAATATATTTAAGTGTGACACCATCTTGCTTTAAGCGCTCCAAATAAGGAGCTGTTTCACGTAGGGGGTCAATAATAAATGCTTCGTTTTCACTAATTACATAATAGGCTCCTTGCGCCAAGCATCCTGTATAAATTTGTTCTATTTTCATTGTTTTGGGTTTTTGGGTTTAATACTTTTTTGTTATGATTTTGATTTTAAGAATAATTCTAGAATCCGGCTTTTAT
>JBILTD010000240.1:0-2592 GCA_044371695.1 Crocinitomicaceae bacterium
CGCCTGGATCAAAAACAGCAAAAGGTTGTTCGGGTAAACGAAAAACGCAATGCTAAAGCACTGCACAAAGGACATCCGGATTATCGTGCCAAGTCTGCTCCAGATAGCGTCTTCAAACAAGTAATTTGGGCAGAAAAACTAAAATATAAGTTCGGGCAAAAGCCAGTTGTCTTTGATACATTGTTACATCAAAAAAGCCAGGAGCAGTTGTCGCGGTATCTCGTTAAAAAAGGTTATTACTATTCAAAAGTGAGTGCTGAAGTCAAATTCAATGAAAGACAGCGGTATGCCCTAACTAATTACATTATAGATGAAGGCCCGCGCTACATCATTGATTCAGTGACCTATGTGGGGCCACGTCTGCTTCGCGATCTCCACCTCAAGCTCATTCGCAAGAATTATGAGCCACTTAACGAACATCCGCTAATAGGTAGGCCATTTGATCTTGATTACCTAGAGGGTTACCGTGAAAAAGTTGCCAAATTTATGCGCGATGAAAGCATCTACAAATTCAACTCTACTAGTATTGAGTTCTTGGCAGATACCAATCGTCAAAAAATGACGGTGCATATTACCATGCGCTTTGAAGATCGCTTGGTGCCTTCGCTTCAAAACCCAGATAGTTTAGTAAGAGTTCCTTACCGAGAAACCAAGATCAACAAGGTATTTTTTCATTTAGCAGATACTGCTTTTATGCAAACCAGTTTTACTGCCACAGCCGTTGCCCTTGGCAAAAGCATCTACGATTCCCTACAGCCACAGTATCTGAACACATTTGAAAAATTATTCTATCAAGAGCTTCTGTATACCAAAAAGCAAGCACTAGATTTAAAAGTGCCTTTTGGTACCAAAAGTAATTGGCGCACCATGACCCTGACCTACAATGGCAAGGATCCTTGGGTCAAGCCCAATATTTTAGAAATGCAAAATTACCTTGAACAGAGTAACACCTATAAAGAATATTACCTCGATCGCTCCTACAGATCTTTGGTTCAGCTTGGTATTTTTTCTTCCGTGAAACCTTACATCGTAGAAATTCCTGGTACAAATCAACTCGATGTTCATTATTACTTGGAACCGGCAAAGAAACAATCATGGGCATTTGATCCGCGTTTTACTTCGAGCTTTGGTTTGTTAGGTGCTGCGGCCTCCTTGAATTACACCAACAAGAATTTGTTTGGTGGTGCAGAACGCCTCACCTTTTCATTAGGTGGAGGATTTGAATCTCAGCCACCCGTTTTTGATGCCAATACCCAAGATCAAGTTGTAAACGCGGGTAGAACATTTAACACTTTTGAAATTGGTCCAAGTCTTAAACTTGACTTGCCTGGCTTATTTCCAAGCCCTGTTACCTTGCTAGGGAAACGCCAAAAACCAAGAACCGTTATCAGTACGGCCATGAACTTTGAAAAGCGCGATATTTTTGATCGTCGTGTTTTTCAGCTTAACTATGCTTGGAAGTTCCTGGTTGGAAAAACACAAGTTTTTCAGTTGGGCTTGCCCGGTGCTTCTGTTGTTAAATATGTGAGCATACAAAAATCGCCAGCATTTGAAGCACAATTACAACAAGTGAATGATTTGTTCTTGTTCAATGCTTACAGCAATCAATTCATATGGCAAGACTTCAAATTTTCTTTTGAATACAACAATAAAGATAAAGATGAAAAAGTGGGCAAAAAGAAAAGATACAAAGGCAGTTTGTATTTCAATTCAAGTTTAGATGCCGCGGGCAATTTGCTCTATGCTTTTCGTTCAAATCAAGATACTTTGGGTGGCAGTTATTTGCTAGGTTCTCAACCCTATTCTCAGTTTGTTCGCATTGACAATCAATTGATTACCTCCAATCGAATAGGCAAAGGAAGTTCTTGGCACTTGCGCTTGAATGCAGGGGCAGGTATTCCGTATCTCAATTCAAAAACGTCAATGCCCTATGACTACAGTTTCTTTGGTGGTGGCTCCAATGACAACCGCGGTTGGCGTGCACGCGCTCTTGGGCCTGGTGCATACAAATATCACCTAGATACCTCGCGCTTGGCCACACAAATTGGCGACATTCGTTTTGGTGGATCCTTTGAATACCGTTTCAATTTGGGTTCTACATTTAAAGGAGCGCTATTTACAGATTTCGGCAATATTTGGACCTATCGCGAAGATGGATCTAGACTAGGAAGTCAGTTTGGATGGTCAACATTTGTGCCGCAAATTGCCATTTCAACAGGGCTTGGTTTGCGCATGGACCTTGATTATTTTATTTTGCGTCTTGATGTTGGTTTCCCGATTTACGACCCTGCCTTTGCCGATGGTGCGCGCTGGGTTTTTCAGGAGTTTCAAACACGTGAAACCTATTACCAAGAAGGAATGCAACACTTTAATATGAGTCTTGATCAAGTGAAGGCCATCATGCCGCGACCTTTCTTGCCTAACTATTTGAATTTTGGTATCGGTTATCCTTTCTAACATGAAAAAGTTATTTATTTTCTTAACCTTATGCTTGATTTTGTTCAGTTGCATGAAGGGTCAAAAAGTAGATTTAATCATTCACAACGCTGCTATTCATTGCTTAGATGACGCCAACACCACGGGGCAAGCTAT
>JBILTD010000241.1:0-2585 GCA_044371695.1 Crocinitomicaceae bacterium
AATTACATTCAGTTTCAGTGCAAGTAAAGTATCTACTAAATGAACTCCATTGACTACAGAAGTTTGGTTACTAACAACGGCGATACGTTTGTTTTTAAGTGAATCAACGAACAGATGCAAGCGATCAATACCTAAAATCGGGTTTTGTAGAATTGGTTTTTGATAATTATTTGGAACTTCTGTAAACTGTCTAACCTCGATAGAATCTTCCTCAATAACGATGGTTTCCGCCACGGGATTTATGACTGTGTGATTTGCTTTATTTTCTAGTATGGTGCACGAAACAAGTAAAATTGTTTGAAGGGCTACCCAAGCCAAAAGCTTTGTGTATTTTTGGAGTTGTAAAATTGAATAATTGTCTTTTGAACGTTTCATATCCTCTAGGCTGATCAGGCAAAAACACCTTGGTTTGCAACGTACCAAACCAATTGTGCGCATTTCCATTATTAGTATTGCTTTGGCAATATTAGTGAATAGTTTAACATTGGCGATCGTAGCCGGGTTCCAACAAGAAATAAAAGCCAAAATTATCGGCTTTAATGCACCATTTTTTATATCCAAAGCAGGTCCAGGTCATATTTTTGAAGCCGAACCTATCGATCGCAGAATTCCTTTTATACAAGAGTGTCAACAAATCAAGGGGGTAGGTAGTCTCCAAGCTGTAGCTTTTAAGCCGGCCATGTTGCAATCTCAGCTTTTTTCAGATACCATAAAGGTCTTGCAAACTAAAGATTCTATTATCCAAAGGCAAGATATTTTTGGGGTGATGTTCAAAGGCGTTGACCAACAGTATAATTTTGATTTTCTGCGTCAAAACTTGATCGAAGGCCGCCTAATCAATACCCTTCAACAAGATGAAATTTTGCTTTCAAAAAGCATTGCTCAGAAATTAAACTATAAGTTAAATGACCTGATTTCTGTTTATTACGTCAAAAACCAACCCATTTTGAAAAAAATGAAGGTGGTGGGCATTTATCAAACGGGCTTTGCAGAATACGATCAAAAAATGGCGTTTGTCAGTTTGCAAGTTGTTCAACAAATGAATGACTTTGGTACCCGGATCTCTTTGAGGCCAATCATTGAAAAACAAAAATTAACCATTGCCATAGAACTGCAAGGTTCTTCAGATCGTTTGCTCTTTGATTGGGGGCAGGGGCCAGAAATATATACGGCTTATCAAATACCTGTTTTTAAAGACACGACCTACGTAGTGAACGCCCTCAAGATGGAAAGTCAGGGTGGTTTGCTTGAAAAAATTGATCGTGCTTCGATCAAAATTGACGTACCCCGTCCAATTAATTATGAAGATCTTGTTTTGGACGAAACAGGTTCACCGGTCGTTATAATTGATGGAACTACGCATCAGGCCTTGAAAACGAAGTATGGGCCTCTGCATTTTTATTTTTCAGATGGGCATGGTACTACGGAGCAGTTTATTTCAGGTTTTGAAGTAAACCTGAAAGATTATGCTGCTTTTGAAGAGGTACAGAAAGCATTGAAAAACACGCTTGAAATGAGGCCTATCAACGGGCATTTGTTGCAAGTTAATTCCATTAAGGATGTCGAAGCCGATCTTTTTGCTTGGCTAAGCTTCTTGGACGTTAACGTCCTGATCATTGTAATTTTGATGCTATTGATTGGTATTATTAATGTTGGTTCGGCATTGTTGGTGCTCATTGTACTCAGAACTCAATTTATCGGTTTGCTCAAAGCTCTCGGAGCCAACAATCGCTCCATCCGAATTATTTTCTTGTACCAAGCATCCTACTTAATTTTAAGAGGTTTGGTCATTGGAAATCTTTTGTCTGTTTTGTTTATTTGGATACAGCAGCAGTTTCAAGTTTTTACCTTGAATCCGGAGGTTTATTACATAGATGCAGTTCCGGTCGCCTTTTCTTGGTTGCATTTTATCGGCATCAATGTGCTCACTTTTATTGTGTGTATGGTGGCTTTATTGTTGCCTAGTAGAGTTGTTTCTAGAATCAGCCCAATCAAAGCACTGCGTTTTCAATGATGTTTGAAGTAGGGCAAGAGGTCAGTATATTACACGAAACAGGTGTGTTCGTCGTGCTGAAAATTGAAGCAGGTAGCCTAACCCTTCAAGATGAATTTGGTTTTAGTCAGAAAATTGCTCCACATTTAGTGGTTGCGAGAAAAGCTGTGAGTACAGCTAAATTGATCGTCAAAGACAATACCAATTCAGTTCCAACTTCAACAAAAAAATCACCCCCAAAGTCCGAACCTACTATTGACTTACATGCCGAGGCCTTGGGGCTTTCTACTCAATTACAAGCACACGATTTACTATTGGCACAGATGAGCGCCTTTAAAAAGTTCTGTAATTTGCAGCATCAACAGCGCATCCAAAAATTCAAGGTGATTCACGGCGCAGGAGAAGGCAGACTCAAGCAGGAAATTAGGTTGTTGGTTCAAGGAAAAGAAGGCTTACAAATGCACGACGCGCAATGGCATCACGGAGCAGTTGGGGCTTCCATTATTGAAATGATCCTGAGTAAGTTTGAACGGTTTTAGTATCTAGAAATAGAACCTGTTTTTTCAGGTTGAATATTGAAAATCCAGTCAAA
>JBILTD010000079.1:0-8252 GCA_044371695.1 Crocinitomicaceae bacterium
AAGAACCCTTTTTGAGTTTCTAATTATTAGCATTGAATAAAGATTCAACAAACGTCTTGCGATCAAAAAGCTGAAGATCAGTCATTTTTTCACCAACCCCAATGTATTTAACTGGTATTTTCATTTGATCTGAAATACCAATGACAACACCGCCTTTTGCAGTACCATCAAGTTTCGTTACAGCCAATGCATTGATATCGGTGGCTTGTGCAAATTGTTTGGCTTGTTCAAAAGCGTTTTGCCCTGTTGAGCCATCGAGTACAAGTAAAATCTCGTGTGGTGCATTTGGCACGACTTTGTCCATGACACGCTTGATTTTAGAGAGCTCTTGCATGAGGTTGACTTTATTGTGCAAGCGGCCCGCCGTATCGATAATGACTACATCGGCACCTTGTGCTTTGGCAGATTGCAGCGCATCAAAAGCCACACTAGCTGGGTCTGCGCCCATGCCTTGTTGTACTATCGGAACACCTACGCGCTCAGCCCAAATAATGAGTTGATCTACGGCAGCTGCTCTAAAAGTATCAGAAGCACCTAACACTACTTTTAAGCCTGCTTGTTTCATTTGGTAAGCCAGTTTGCCAATGGTGGTTGTTTTACCAACACCATTTACTCCAACTACCATTAATACGTATGGATTGCCATCGGCTGGCTTGTCTACTTTTAATTGACCCTGAAAATTGGCGGCGTTTTCTTCAAGTAGGGCAATGATTTCATCGCGCAAAATTTGATTGAGTTCTTCGGAGTTGATGACGCGATCACGTGAAACCCTGCTTTCAATGCGCTCAATGATTTTGAGGGTGGTTTCTACACCCACGTCGGCGGTAATTAGGATTTCTTCGAGTTCATCTAGAACGTCTTGGTCAACACGGCTTTTACCGATGAGAACGCGCGTCAGTTTAGAGAAAAACGTTTGCTTGGTTTTCTCTAGGCCTTGTTCGAGAGATTCTTTTTGCTCGGGTTCAAGGTTTTCTTTTTTAGACTTCGAAAAAAAATCAAATATGCCCATGATCTAAGGTATAAAAAAAAAGCTCCCGACATGGAAGCTTTTAAAGGGATTGCACAACAGATTAGTTTTTAGTAAACCACTCTTTTACTTTGTCGTTGTGTACGATTTCTTCTTTAAAGGTATATGATCCAGACTTTTCTGACTTGACCATTTTGATCACCTTTGTATGCTCTTTACCTCCACCTTTTTGGAGCGATGCGACTACTTTCTTTGCCATGTCTTATTATTTAATTTCTTTATGGACAGTCATGCGCTTAAGGATCGGGTTGTACTTTTTAATTTCCATACGATCCGGCGTGTTCTTACGATTCTTGGTAGTAATGTAACGTGATGTACCTGGCATACCTGACTCTTTGTGCTCAGTGCACTCGAGAATTACTTGGATGCGGTTACCTTTACTTTTCTTAGCCATTTTCTAACTTTTTATTCTGTTTCGCAACAGGTTATTTCAAAAACCCTTTTTGGCGTGCTTCTTTCAAGCAAGCTGAGATTCCTTTTTTATTGATGGTGCGCAATGCAGCAGCAGAAATCTTTAAAGTGATATAATTATCTTCTTCAGGAACGAAAAACTTCTTCGTGATCAAGTTCGGATAAAAACGACGCTTGGTCTTGCGATTAGAGTGAGATACGTTGTTTCCAACCATCACTGACTTTCCTGTTAACTGACAAACTCGTGACATGTCTAAATTATTACGTGTAATTACAAAAGCGGATGCAAAGATAACAACTTTTTGCAATTCCACAAAACCCTTATCCACAATTTAGTTCCCTTTTTCAACAAATCTTTTATTTCTGTTGGTTCCGGGGGTGATAATTTAAAATAGCTTTGCGCAAAAATCGTTGGTCAAGATGTGTGTAAATCTCTGTGGTAGTGATAGATTCATGTCCGAGCATTTCTTGAATAGCTCTTAAATTAGCGCCCCCTTCAATTAGGTGTGTGGCGAAACTGTGTCTAAAAGTATGTGGCGAAATATTTTTTTTCAGGCCAATTTGAGCGGCTAATTGCTTGATGATGGTAAAAACCATCACTCTTGTGAGTTGTGCTCCGCGTCGATTCAAAAATACAAACTGTTCGTGACCGGGCTGAATAGGTAATTGTGCCCGAATTGAATTTTGATAGGCTTTAATTTCTTTTTCTACGCCTTCAGAAACCGGGACTAATCTCTCTTTATTTCCTTTTCCGATTACCCGGATAAATCCTTCGTCAAAATAGAGGTCTGCAAAACGCAAATAAATCAGTTCTGAAACACGCAGCCCACAGCTGTACAAGGTTTCAATCATGGCGTGGTTTCTTGAGCCTTCTGGTTTAGAAAGATCAATTGCTGCTAACATTTTGTCAATTTCATCGATCTCTAACACTTCGGGAAGTTTCTTTCCCAACCGGGGTTGTTCGAGTAGTTCAGAAGGGTCTGCGGCCAGATATTGCTCAAGTAAAAGAAAACGATAAAATTGCTTGATGCCAGAAATGATGCGTGCTTGGCTTCTGGCACTGAGCCCAAGGTCATATAAATGGGCTACAAAAGTTTTGAGTTGTTCGTAGGTGAGCTGCTCAGGTTTTTGCTTTGTTTCTTCGGCAAAGGTTGCAAGCAGACTGACATCGCGTTGGTAAGCTAAAATAGAATTTTCAGCCAAACCCTTTTCAATTTTTAGGTATGAAACAAAATCCTTAATATAGCGCTCCCAATGTATCATTTATGAACTTACTCGTTGTCAACGGCCCAAATTTAAACTTACTCGGTACCCGAGAAACACAAATATATGGGAATGTCACATTCGATGCATTTTTTGCTGATTTGAAATCGAATACTGAGCATCAGTTGACCTATTTCCAGTCAAATGTTGAAGGAGAGCTCATTAATTGTTTGCAGGCTGCCCAGGTAGACGGGATCATCTTAAATGCTGGCGGCTACACGCACACAAGCGTTGCCCTGCGAGATTGCATTGCTGCCATTGAAATTCCTGTCATTGAAGTTCATATTTCAAACATCGCTGCCCGAGAATCTTTTCGTCATGAATCATTGTTGAGCCCAGTGTGCAAGGGCTGTATCTTTGGCTTTGGTCTCGATGCTTACAAGCTAGCTGTTCACGCTTTCCAATTATAGCTATATTCGATTAACTTTGCATGTACTATGCAACAAATCGAACACTTTTTTACACACATTGACCCTGTATTTGCTGCTTTCTTAGCTACCGTTTTCACTTGGTTAGTAACAGCGGCTGGGGCTAGCTTGGTATTCTTTTTTAAAAATATGCACCGTGGCTTGCTCGATGGCATGCTTGGTTTTACAGGTGGTGTTATGGTTGCAGCTAGTTTTTGGTCGTTGTTAATGCCATCAATTGAATTGTCCGAGCGTTTATACCCAACTGCACCCTGGATGCCAGCTGCAATTGGATTCTTGACCGGCGCACTCTTTTTGTTTTTCCTTGATAAAAAACTACCACACTTACACATCAATTTCAATGAAAATGAAACAGAAGGGGTAAAGACACAATTGCACAAAACCACCTTGTTAGTTCTTGCGATTACCTTACACAACATTCCAGAAGGTTTGGCAGTTGGTGTCTTGTTTGGTGCCGCAGCCAATGGCATGGAAGGTGCCACCATTGCTGGGGCAGTAGCACTAGCGATAGGAATTGGCATTCAGAATTTCCCGGAAGGTTTTGCTGTGGCGATGCCGCTCAGACGCGCCGGAGCCAGCAGAATGAAAAGCTTTATGTATGGGCAGCTTTCGGCAATTGTTGAGCCAATAGCGGGCGTGATCGGAGCTGTGGCTGTCATTTACATGGAACCCATTTTACCTTTTGCACTTTCATTTGCAGCAGGTGCGATGATCTTTGTGGTGGTGGAAGAGGTGATCCCGGAAACCCAGCGCGATAAATACACGGACATCGCCGTCTTAGGCTTCATTGGTGGCTTCTTGGTCATGATGATCTTGGATGTCGCCTTGGGTTAGTAAGTTAAAATTTCTTCAAGGGCTTTTCTAATTTCTTTTAAATCTTTACTAGGAATGCGTCCAATTTTTTGCACGCATCTTTCTTTTGATATAGATCGAATGTGAAATGTAAAAACTTCTGATCTTTCTTTGAGCCCATTTTCAGGATTAGGTTCAAGAACAAGATTTCCTTTGTAGTTTTTGATTTTTGTAGAGAGTGGCAAGCCGATGATGAGCGGGGTATGCGTATTGAAGAGATCCCCGCTGAAAATCAGAACAGGCCGAAAACCTGCTTGTTCGCTGCCACGGGTTGGGTCGAGGTTGGCCATCCAGATTTCACCTTGTTTCATCTTGGTCAAGGCCATTGAGTTGAGCATAATAGGCTTGCATTCCTTCTTCTGCTAATTGCAAAACATCGGTGTCTTCGGACATTTGCCGATAGGATTTGATGTAGGCCGCCTTATTGAGTTGCTCTAGATAAAGCATAAGCGCTTTCTCGATGAGTTTATTTTTAGGCACCTTCAATTCGGAAGCCTTATTTGAAAGGGCCTCGAATAAAGTGTCTGGAAGTGAACTTGTGAAGACTTGCATATTTATGAAATATAAATATAAAATTAGGCAGTTTTCATCAATTGAACAAAAAAAAGCCCCCAATTATGGAGGCTATTCAGTAATTCAGGAAGTGTTAAATGCTTAAGAACAAATGGTTTGTTCACAAGCTTTTAGTATTTCTCTTACTTCTTCTAGGGTTGGTGCTTCGGCGTAGGTACGCAATACAGGTTCGGTTCCAGAAGGTCTGATCATGACCCAACGCTTGTCATCAAAGAAGTATTTAAAGCCGTCAATGGTTTGGACTTCTTGTACTTGGTATTTTCCAAATGCTTTGTAGTTGTTGGCTTTACAATTAACGATGATTTTTTGCTTGAGCTCTTCTGTAATGTGTAGGTCATTGCGTTCAAACTGGAAAGGACCAACAATAGCATACACTTCGTCAATGAGTTGATCGAGGGTTTTGCCTGATTTAGCCATGAATTCCCAGATAATGAGCCCCATCCAGATGCCATCGCGTTCTGGAATGTGTCCTTTGACGGCAATACCGCCCGACTCTTCGCCACCTAACAAGACATCTTCTTTGATCATGATAGCAGCGATCTCTTTAAAGCCAATTTTGGTAACCTCGAGTTCAAGGCCGTAGTGCTTGCACAATTTCTCAACTCTTGGCGTGACTGAGAAAGCGATTACCACTTTGCCACTCATTTGCTTGTATTTGACCAAGTAATGAATCAACAGCAAAATAATGTGGTGAGAATCGACAAACTCACCGTGGCTGTTGTAAAGGCCAATGCGGTCAGCATCGCCATCGGTGGCTAATGCGCAAGCGATGTCTCCTTGATTTTTGATGGTTTGTGCTAATTCTTGAAGGTTTTTAGCAATAGGTTCAGGAGCAGTACCCATAAAAGAAGGGTTGTGCTCGCAGTGCAACAAAGACACTTTTGGTAAAATGAGTGGCATGACGCGCTGTCCTGCGCCGTACATGGCGTCATACATGAGGTGAAGCCCAGACTGATCAATAGCTGCAAGGTCAAAGTTGGCTTTAACATGATTGATGTAGCGCGTTTCAATATCGATTTCTTCAAGTTGCCCAGATTTTTGAGCAGCTTGCAAGTCAATGCTATTAAAATCGATTGAGCACGAATCTGGAATTAAAGCCTCGACTTCGTTGATTTTTTCTGGTTCGAGTGGCCCGCCAAACTTAGCTTTGAGTTTAAAACCGTTGTAGCTTGGTGGATTATGACTAGCAGTTAAAATGATCCCAACTTCACAGCCTAACTGATTAGCTGCCAAAGAAATCATGGGTGTAGAAACAAAACCACGAGAAAGTTTAACGTGAATACCTTGTGCCAAAAGTACTTTGGCAGCAGTTTCCATGAAAAGTTCTCCTGCAAAGCGGCAGTCGTGGCCGAGCACCACACTTGGGTTCTCAAAACGCTCTTTGAGCCAAAGGCCAGTGGCCTCTGTGACTCTTGCTACATTTTCTACTGTGAATTCAGCGGCGATAATAGCTCTCCAGCCATCTGTTCCGAATTTAATTGGTGTTGCCAAGTTGCTTATTTTTTAAAGGATTGAATGGTATTTTCGATAATGGCCACGCATTCATGTAGTTGCGCTTCAGTCATGACCAAAGGTGGCGCAAAACGAATGATGTTGCCGTGGGTTGGCTTTGCTAATAGGCCATTTTCTTTGAGGGCCAAGCAGAGTCTCCAGGCTGTGTCTGAATCAGGGTTATCATTGACGACGATCGCATTGAGTAAGCCTTTTCCGCGTACTTTAATGATGAGGTCGTTACCTGAAATGATTCTTTGCATTTCTTGTCTGAATAACTCACCAAGGCGGCGTGCATTTTGAATTAATTTTTCGTCGTAGATGACTTCCAAAGCGGCAATAGCAACTTTAGCGGCAATAGGATTGCCACCAAAGGTAGAACCGTGTTGTCCGGGTTGAATCACCATCATGATGTCGTTATTGGCTAAAACAGCTGAAACTGGATAGACACCTCCCGAAAGCGCTTTACCTAAAATGAGGATGTCAGGTCTGGCATAGGTTGCAGCTTGTTGCTCACATTTGTTCGCACAAGTGCAATTACCACAAACGGCTAGTAAGCTACCAGTTCTGGCAATGCCCGTTTGCACTTCGTCTGCAATGAAAAGAGCGTTGTATTTAGAACACAAGGCGCGGGCCTCACGCATGAAATCATCGTTTGGCGTATAAACACCTGCTTCTCCTTGAATAGGTTCTACTAGAAAACCAGCTACGTTTGCTTGTTGAAGCGCAGTTTCAAGAGCTGCGGTATCGTTGTAGGGTATCGAGATGAAACCAGCAGGGTAGGGGCCAAAGTTATGATGAGAGTCTGGATCTGAGGAAAAAGAGACGATGGTGGTGGTGCGGCCATGGAAGTTTCCTTCACACACAATAATTTGCGCTTGATTTTCAGCAACGCCTTTCTTTTCGTAGGCCCATTTTCTACATAATTTAATGGCTGTTTCAACGGCTTCAGCACCAGTGTTCATGGGTAGTACCTTGTCAAAACCAAAATAATTAGTGACAAATTTTTCGTATTCACCGAGGCAATTGTTGTAAAATGCACGTGAGGTCAAAGCCAAAGTTTGGGCTTGTTTGATCAAGGCATCTGTAATTTTCGGATGCGCGTGACCTTGATTCACAGCTGAGTAAGCAGAAAGAAAGTCGAAATAACGCTTTCCGTCAACGTCCCAAACATAGACGCCATCTCCTTTTTCCAAGACAACCGGAAGCGGATGATAGTTATGAGCGCCATATTGATCCTCTAGCTCAATGAATGCTTGTGACTTATTTGATAATGTATTTGTTGATTGCATAGGGGACAAAGATAAGCGAAACTCTTTTTTTATCTTAGCGGGACTTTAAAAATCAACAAAATTGTTTTTTGAATATGAAAATCATCATTCGGTTTATTTCAAGTTTACTTTTTATAGTGGCATTAAACCCAATAAAAGCGCAAAAGACAATTGACAATCAGTTCAATGCATGGACAGTTATTCAAGGAAATCACCACCTCAACAAAAAGTTTGACCTACATACAGAATACCAATGGCGTCGATCCAATGGTTATGCGGACTGGCAACAATCTTTGTTAAGAGTTGGTCTAGATTACAAGTTCAATGCGCAACTGACGCTCACGGCAGGTTATGCTTGGGTGCTTACTTTTCCGTATGGTACACAACCCATCTTGACCAATACTGACGAATCTAGGCTTTGGCAACAAGTCAATTTAAAGCAAACTATTGGGACAGTTCAAATACAACATCGTTATCGACTAGAGCAAAGATGGATCGAGCAATTTGCACAACAGAACGGTCAAATCAATGAGCTAGACAACATATTTCGTCAAAGATTCAGATACCGAGCCCAGGCCTTGATTCCTTTAACAAAAAAAGGCCTTGTCGATCATGCGCCATTTTTGAATGTGAATAATGAAATATTCTTAGGTTTTGGCAAGGGTATCGCAAAGAATGTTTTAGACCAGAATCGTTTCATTGCTGCGCTAGGTTGGCGTTTTTCTCAGGATTTCAATGTTCAATTTGGTTACCTCAATCAGTTCGTTTTGAAGCCAGATGGGTTGCATATGGAGCGCAACCATACGCTTTGGACGAGTATCGTCTACAACTTAAATTTCAACAAATAACCGAGAACCTAAAAATTTATCACCCTAAAAGCCGCTTTAAAAGAGCGGCTTTTTTTATCTTTCTAAAAAAAACAAGTTGAAAAGAAGA
>JBILTD010000243.1:0-2562 GCA_044371695.1 Crocinitomicaceae bacterium
CACACTCTGTTTGTCCAAAGCAGCAAACAACGGCAACTGATAGCTGTCAAAACCTCGTAGCTTCGTGGCACAAGCTAAAATACCCGACTGTTCAGTGACACGCACTACCTGATTGAGATGCGCATGATAAATACTGAGACTCGGGTAACGCTCGAGTAATTGTTGGGGCTTAAGTGCAATAGAATAATCTTGCCCAACTGGAGGCAACTGTCCAGGGTCACCAATTAAAATCAGGTGGCAATTTTCACCTGTGAAAACATAATTGAGTAAATCCTCTAATAAATTATTGGCTTCCATGGTGTCTGCATCTGCCAACATGGAGGCTTCATCGACAAAAAACAAAGTGTTTTTGTGCAGGTTTCGGGCTTTGGTAAGGCCTGCTTGCGCCAACTCGCCTCCTGAAAAATAAATTTGACGATGGATGGTACTGGCCGCTCTGTCGGCATAATTACCCAAAACCTTGGCTGCCCTGCCAGTCGGTGCTAATAATTTAAAATTGACCTTTTCTAAGCGCAGTACTTGTGTGAGACCTGCAATGAGGGTAGACTTACCCGTTCCGGCGAAACCTGTGAGTACCCAAACTTTTCGGAGCTGATCTGCATGCCAAAACGCTGCGAATTGTTCAAGCGCACGGTTTTGGTCGCTGGTCAGTGGAAACTGAAAAATAGCGGCGCAACGCTCAATAAATGCATCTGTTGGAGAACCTACTGACATCTTTAACCCATAAGAGGACTGAACAAAATTAAATATTGTAGCTTTGCATAGCGCACTACTCCTGAGTAGTTATAAACAAGGTCATGCAGCAACTCGTACTTTCCTTTTCTGAAAAATCATTGACACTCTTGCAAAAGCAGGCGTCTGAATCCAGCATGGAGCAAATTCCATTAGAACTTGCAAAGCCATTGGTCAAGGAAAGGATCAGTACAAGTATCCAATCTGCACTTTCTACAAGTAGCCTTTATCGCTGTACTTGGTTCGCCCCTGACTACACACTTTTTCCCGGTTCCTTGTTTGATGCCAGCCAGCTAAAAGCTTATTACGAACTCAATCATGGAAGACTTGCTCAGCATCTGTCTTTGCGTTATGACAGCATTGAAAGCCTTGATTTAATCGTGGTTTACGCAGTCCCTACTTGGCTTGAAGACTACTGCAAAAATGAGCTGCAATTTCAGCACCTTCGCCATGAAGTATCATTACAATTAAGTCATTTAGCGCAACAAAAACACCGCGATCAAATCCAAGTATTTTTTCATGAAAATGAGTTTGTTTTGAGTGTATTCAAACAAAAACAACTCATCAGTTGCACGGCCACTGCTTATCAGCAAGAAACCGATTTCATCTACTTTTTACTGGCGCATCAACAAAAACTCCAATTAGATCAATCTTTTGAACTCAATCTTGTGCAGGCAGGTGCCCAGTTAGATCTAAAAAATATTCAGCACTTACTCCAGAAATTCAAAGATTTTGAGACTTTCAAAATTCAAGATTCAGATATGTCTAGTTACCAAAACAACATACTTTGCGCATCATTAGAGGAACTTTAAAAGGAAAACGCTTTGCAACCCCACCGGGTTTCCCATCGCGTCCAACCACTGACTACGCCAAAGAAGGCTTGTTCAATGTCCTTGAAAACTTAACGGATATCATGGACGCCCAAATCTTAGATTTATGCGCCGGGACGGGCAATATTTCTTTTGAATTTGTAAGCCGCGGTGCTGCATCGGTGTTGGCTATTGATAGCCATCCACGCTGTGTGCAATACCTCAAGCAGAACACCCAGACACTACAAATCGCGTCTGTCATGCAGGTTTATAAATCAGACTGCGTGATTTACTGCAAAAACGCCAAAAATGTACAATACGACATCATTTTTGCAGACCCGCCCTTTCATCTTGGTTTTCACGAAGAATTAATTGCACAAATTTTTGACAAGAATCTGCTGAGGCCAGATGGCTATCTCATCATCGAACATGGCAAGCAAGATGATTTCAGCCAAGAAGCACATTTCGACATTTGTCGTAATTTCGGGAATGTCTACTTTAGTTTTTTTAAACCCACTATATGAAACGCTGTCTATTCCCAGGAAGTTTTGACCCCTTTACCAAAGGACACGAAGCTGTAGTCTTAAAAGCACTAGACCTCTTTGATGAAGTCATTATTGGCATTGGCATCAATTCAAAAAAACAAGGTTTATTCAGTACAGAAAAAAAGGTAGCTCATATTACGGCATTGTTTGAAAACCATACGCGCATTCAAGTGCGTACCTTTCAAAAATTAACCGTTGAGTTTTGTAAAGACCTCCATGCTTCACACATCGTTAGGGGGCTACGCGACGGTAAAGACTTCGAATATGAACGCACCATTGCGCACATGAATCATTCGATTTCAGGAATTGAAACGGTTTTCTTTTTAACCAACCAAGAACACAGTGCCATTAACTCAAGTATCATTCGCGAAATGTACCTCAATGGCGCCGATATTTCCCCTTTTGTAACGCGTCCGGACTTACTCGTTTGAAACACATGAACGCAAGACTACTGCTGTTATTTTTTCTAGGTTGCT
>JBILTD010000245.1:0-2543 GCA_044371695.1 Crocinitomicaceae bacterium
CAGTTAAAATGCGCTTAATCAGACTGGTGTCAAGGGCGGTGCCGATCAATTGCTTGACCTGTTGAAGATTGAGCTCAAGTGAAATAGCTGGCGCTGTATTTCCTTCGAAAGTAAATAAAAGACTCTGTTGTTTTGCTTCATTTATTTGTTGAAGTAAATAAACACAACGTTTTAAAGCATAAAGCGTTAAGTCTGGGTCAACACCGCGTTCAAATCTAAATGAGGCGTCAGTATTAAAGCCATGAATTCGGGCTGCCTTACGAATACTTACGGCGTCAAATACAGCTGATTCAATGAGAATATGTGTCGTGTTTTCATTGACACCACTTTCTTTGCCACCCATAATTCCGGCTAAGCAAAGCGGGCCATTCTGATCGGCAATAAGCAGTTCGGTACCTTGTAGTTCGTATGTTTGCTCATCGAGCGCTATGAATTTTTCACCTTTATTGGCTAGACGAACTGTTGCTGTTCCTTGGATTTTAGCCGCATCAAAAATGTGTAAAGGCGTGCCCAATTCACGCATGACATAGTTGCTGACATCGACAACATTGTTGATCGGTTTGATACCTACTGCACGGAGTCTACTTTGCAACCAGGCAGGAGAAGCTTCAACCTTGATGTTAGTCAGTTCAATGCCGTAATAAGCTTTACAGGCCTCTTGGTCTAGTATATCAATCTGTAAGGCACTTCCACTATTTTGAATTTCCGCAATTTGCGGCCAAATGAGGTCTGAACTCATATTCAGTTGGGCATGCATGTAGGCCTTGATATCACGGCAAACGCCGATGTGGCCCATGGCATCTGCACGGTTAGGGGTGAGGCCAATTTCTAATTGTGCATCGTTTTGGAGCTCAAATAATTCGGCTGCTGGCGTACCAACGATAGCATTCACATCTAAAACTAAAATGCCGTCATGACTACTGCCTAAACCCAGTTCATCTTCGGCACAAAGCATGCCTTCAGATGCAACACCTCTGATTTTAGCTTTTTTAATTTCAAATGCTTGATCAGGTTGTGGGTAAAGCGTTGTCCCGACAGTTGCTACAAGTACTTTTTGACCTTGAGCCACATTTGGTGCGCCACAAACAATTTGCAAAGGTTCATCAGTACCTACATTGACATTAGTTACTTTGAGTTTGTCAGCATCTGGATGTTTTTCACAGGTGAGAACTTCACCAACAACAACTCCTTTCAATCCACCTTTGATATCTTCAATATGTTCAATGCCCTCTACCTCTAAACCAGTTTCTGTCAAGACAGCGTCCAGTTCTTCAGGGGAATAGGGGAAGTTTAGTAAATCTTTAAGCCAATTATAAGATACTTTCATGGTTAGGAATGATATTGACTTCTCGTTCTAGGGTCAGGCCGAAAAGTTTTTGAATTTGTTCAATGATTTGAGTAGATAAGTTCAAGATTTCTTGCCCTGTGCTGTTTCCATAGTTGACCAACACTAAGGCTTGTTTATCATGGACACCACAGTTTTCTTTTCTGAGACCTTTGAAACCCGCTTTTTCAATGAGCCAGCCAGCTGCCAATTTTACCTCGGACTCAGAGACCGGATAGAAAGAAACCTCAGGGTAATTGCGTTTGATGTCTTCAAAGAGCTGCATGGAAACAACAGGGTTTTTGAAAAAACTCCCGGCATTACCCAGAACTTTAGGGTCTGGTAATTTGGATTGTCTGATGGCAATAACTGCCTGAGATACGTCTTGAATAGTCGGTTCAAGAATGCCCATTTTTTCAAGTTCTTGTTGAATGGCGCCGTAACTTGTTTTAATTTGAGCCACTTTGTGCAGCTTAAAAGTAACATCAATAATGATATACTGATTTTTGAGCGCGCGTTTGAAAACACTTTCTCGGTAACCAAATTGGCACTGCTGCTTGCCAAAGGTGTGTATTTCGCCAGAAGCAATATGATAAGCGCTTAGTTCGTGAAATACATCTTTGATTTCCACGCCATAGGCACCGATATTTTGCATGGGGCTTGCACCTACAGAACCGGGGATCAAAGATAAATTCTCAAGCCCTGCCCAGTTATGATCGATGCAATGGCAAACAAATTCGTGCCAAACTTCACCAGCTCCTGATTTTACGTAGACATTTTCAGCATCCTCATCGACCAGTTCAATTCCTTTGATTTCATTGCGTAAAACCAATCCTTGGAAGTCATCTGTGAATAGAATATTGCTACCCCCACCAAGAATTAACAAGGGAAGATTTGGGTAGGAAGCAAGTAAAGTAGGCAATTGCTGAACCTCTTGAAAGGAAGCAAAATGTTGCGCCTGAGCAGCAATACCAAAAGTATTGAAGGGTTTTAAATTGAGCTTGTGTTGCATTTCTAGCTCAAAGTTAGAAATATTGTATAAAACAGCCCTATGTGCCGAGCCTTTCTTTATCTCAGCAGGCTTGAGTTATTTTCTTTTCAAGAAAAAAGTTAGTCAGCACTGAAATAGCCGCGATCAGTAGGCTTGATCCAAAAGAACCAGTCGTAATAAGCGAGGTGATGACTTTTAATAAAGCCAAGTTTGCTTTTTGGATAAGTG
>JBILTD010000247.1:0-2538 GCA_044371695.1 Crocinitomicaceae bacterium
GCCACTCTGACTGGCTAGTTGCTTGAGTGTCGCATGTCGAGCTGCAGATTCTTGTTGTTCGAGTTGGATGGCTTCAATGATTAATTTCCCCGTTTTTACATAGGTTTTCCCATTGACAGCGGTGCGGACAGTCCAGTTGTAGCGCCCAGGTTTGAGTTGGCCGATTTTGTACTGATAATAAGATCCTTTGGCTTGTAATTCGCCTTTGCGGACTTTACCTTTCTCATCGCGGAGTTCCCATTTGAGCAGTGGCGTGGTAATCGCTTTTAAAGACGCATTGTAGAAACTAGCATTGAGCACGAAGTCTTGCTCAGCGTCTAGTCTTACGGGTGCTTGTACACGCAAGCCCATGCCTTCTTTTTTAACCAAGAGATAAGAACAGATTTGACCAATCAAAGCTTGAAAAGCGTCGTGTCTTTGTGTTTTTTGATAGGCCTGTAATTTCCAGCGCCAAATTCCTTCGCCCAGCAAACAAGCGCTGCGCTGTTGATTGAAATCAGAAAAGGTGAGGAGCGGGTCTTTTTTCTGAATGGGGCCAATGCGTTGTTTGAGTAAAGTTTGTGTGGAGCCCAGTGCGGTGATTTCTCCAAAACGTCTTTGGAGTGGTGGGAACTGCTCCAGGAGACTTAGCCATTGTTGCTCGGGCTCAAACAAAGAAAAGCCATCTTGTGCATAGGTTTGTACTTCCTCGAGTTGTTGGCGCAATTGCAAATTAAGCCCCAGTGGTAACTGCTTCACGCTGGCCATTTCAGCTTGGCTGCCTAATATATACCAAGTGGCTACTTTGTTGGTTTTGATTTCATTGAGCAAATTGGCATCAAAGCCATTGGAAGGTTCATGCCAAATAACAAGGTCATATTTTTTAATTTCACCTTTAGCTTTTGCAGGTGTTTGATGGATCAGTTCGTAATTTTCATTGCCTTTAAGCGCTTGTGCGATGGCAGCCATATCTGGGTGCGGCGCATGAGAAAGCATGAGTATTTTTGAACGGCTGTCAGTAACTTCAATGTAAATAGTCTTTGAATTATTTCGCAGTGTAAACTCGCCGGGTAAGGCACTCAGTTGAAAACGGTATTCCTTGACGCCTGCTTTTTTAGCTTTGTGTTGAAAGGTAATGGTTTGCGAAGATTGAAATTTGCCGGCATGTTGAATGCGCTGCTCGTAAATTTTTTGTCCGTCCTCATAAACGCTCAGTAAGGCAAATTTGCCGGCCAAGCGGTAGGCTTCAATATCTATTTCTAGTGGAAATTCGTTGTTGAGAAAAGTCAAATCGTTATACGCGATATGCTTGATGAGTTGATCTTTTTTAAGTGTGGTGTCTCCGACAGCAAGACTGTAAATAGGGGTGAGGGGAAGGTGTTCGGCTTGATATGATGGGTGAGCCCCCACGTTGTAGTTTCCGTCGGAAATGAGCACTACCGCGCCCAAATTCTGATTGAAATACTTGGTGCTTAAGGCTTCAAAAGCACCTTCCATATTGGTCTTTTGATCCAGAAATCCTTTGGATTGCGTTTGTAAATCGGAGCCAAAATAGTAAGTGTCTAGGCGGTAGCCATCCTTGAATTTCTCAGAAAGCGCTTGCTTGTAATTACCAATGGTCTGCTGTAAGGCTTTTGGATCCTCATCATTGAGCATCGAAGATGAATGGTCGATGAGCGTAACAACAATGGGTAATTCAGATTTGAATTGCAATAACTCAAGTGTGAGCCCTAAAAGGAGTATTCCGATGATTGAAAATACAGCCGCGCGTAATCCAATAAGCAGCATCTTTAAAGATTTTGCTTTTTTCTCTAGCCATGCTTCTTGCTGATAAAAACGCCAACTGATAAGGATTGACAGCGCAATGATTGGGAAGGACCACCAAATAGAATATGTGGAAAGCAGATGCATGCCCCAAAAATACATACATTTTTACGTAAATTCGTGGCTCAAAAACAATCAACATGTCAAAAACAGTTTATATCGTATCGGCAGTCAGAACGCCAATTGGTGCATTTTTAGGAGGCTTATCTAGTATTCCTGCAACGCAATTGGGTGCGACAGCCATCAAAGGTGCACTTGAAAAAGCAAATTTAGACCCAACTTTGGTCAATGAAGTTTTTATGGGGAACGTACTTCAAGCAGGTGTTGGTCAGGCTCCGGCAAGACAAGCAGCCCTTGGTGCAGGTTTACCAAATTCAGTTCCTTGTACAACCGTTAATAAAGTTTGTGCTTCAGGAATGAAAGCAATTATGCTTGGTGCGCAATCTATTTTGGCCGGTGATAATCATATCGTTGTGGCTGGAGGAATGGAGAATATGTCTCAAACTCCGCATTATATCGATGGCAGAAATGGTACTAAATTCGGTAACATTACCATGCTCGATGGTATCACAAAAGATGGTTTGCTTGATGTTTACAGTAAAGTGCCAATGGGTAATTGTGCAGAATTGTGTGCTACAAAATATGAAATCACTAGAGAGCAGCAAGATGAATTTGCAATCAATTCATACAAGCGTGCTGCTGCTGCATGGCAAGCAGGTCGTTTCAATGACGAAG
>JBILTD010000246.1:0-2538 GCA_044371695.1 Crocinitomicaceae bacterium
CCGGTCTTGATCCACAAGGAATCATTGAGGTAAGGGAACTCATTTTAAGGCTGAAAAACGAGCAGCAAAAAACAGTCATTCTTTCTTCGCACCAGTTGTCTGAAATTGAATTATTGGCCAACCGCATGGTCATTATCAATAGGGGTGAGTGCGTCATTGAAGGGCAGGTTGCTGAACTCATGAATGAGCAAGAAACAACCTTGCACATCGAGCTCGCTGAAAACGCACAGGCAGCTGCTGCATTCATTGCCAATCTTTATCCTGAAATAAAACTTAAAATAGAAAGCCCTAAAACCTTGGAAATAACTATAGAAAAGCATCTTATTCCAGGTTTAAATGCTGGGCTTGTCGCAGCAGACTTTCAGATCATGGCCCTCGAGCCAAAAAGAAAACTCGAAGATTTTTTCATTCAAATGACCCAATCCTGATGCTGAGAAAAAATATCACGAACGAATTCATCAAGATTCTCGCCAAACCCAGAAGTTACATTGGCATTGCCGCACTTACCTTGCTCATTGCCATTATTTTATTTGCCATGAAGGCAGATGGCAAGATGTATATCTCTTTTGTGACAGCGTCTTTTGAACAGACGCTATCTTTCAATGGGCATATCCTCAATGGCAATTTAATCGCATTTATTGTTTTGCAAATGCTCATTGTTCATATTCCTTTGCTGGTTGCGCTCGTAACCGGTGACTTATTGTCAGGAGAAGCAGCAATGGGCACACTGCGTATGATGCTGACCAAACCCATTACCCGAACACAAGTCGTGTTGTCCAAGTTAGTTGCCGCCGCCACTTACACTTTTATTTTGGTGCTCTGGATGGGTTTTTTAGCCTTGTTTGTCGGGCGTTGGCTTTTTGGCTCAGGTGATCTAATTGTATTGAATTCAGATGGCTTAGTCATTTTGCCCGATGCCGATGTGCTTTGGCGCTATGGTTTGGCCTTTTTTGTGGCTTATTTGGCCTTGCTCACCATTGCTACACTTTCAATTTGCTTGTCAGCTTTTGCAGACAATTCCATTGGCCCAATTGTTTCGACCATGGCCATTATCATTTTGTTTACCATCATTGGTTCTTTAGATGTTTCTGTTTTTGACCACATCAAACCTTATTTGTTTACTACGCACATGGCTTCTTGGCGCAGTTTCTTTAGTGATCCGGTGCCGTGGTCGGCAATCTGGGAATCAGTCTGGATACTTGTTGTGCACAATATTTTATTTGTTGGCCTAGCCATTTTTCAATTCAATCGAAAAGACATCACCTCATGAAAATATTAAGTTTACTATGCACGCTGATCTTGGTTTGTAGTTCGGCTTTAGCGCAAGACCCTAATGCACTACTCAAAGAAGTGCGTCTAAAACTGGAAAAAGTCACTGACTACAGTGCCCAAGTTCATATTCATGCCAATATTCCCATGATCAAAATTGACGACGTCAATGCCAAAGTATATTTCAAACAGCCCAATTTATTCAAGGTAGAATCTAAAGGAATTGCGATTTTACCCAAACAAGGCATGGGCGATTTAACCGCCTTTCTAACGGATGAAAAAGGCTACACGTGTGCCTTGAATGGCCCAAAAATGTTAGGAAATGTCAAGACGCAAGTCATTTCAGTATTACCACTTAAAGAGGGTTCAGATTTGATCCTAGTGAAGTTGTGGATTGATCCACTCAAAGATGTCATCATGAAGGCGCAGGTAACAAGTAAAACCAATGGCACACTAGAGATCGATTATTTCTACACGGACCAACTTAAAAACGGCTTGCCGAGTAAATTGGTTTTTACAATCGATGTCAAGAAGTTCAAATTGCCCAAAAGTATGGCTGCTGATTTGCATCAGACCAAGAAAAAAGCATCCGGAACAAAAGAAGCACAAGACGGAAAAATTACCTTGACCTTTAGCAATTATCAGGTAAATAAAGGATTGAAGACCCAATTCTTTAAGCAATAATTTTAGCAGCAGGATTAATACAGGACCTCTATTTGCGCGGTGTCAAATGCAGTTGTATAGGCCGTTTTAAGCCCGTTATTAGGTGTATTGAGCTCCCAATAGAGTAACGAGTAATTCGTATTTCCCTTATTGATGCAGTAAAAAGTAGTGTCTAATGGGCCGTAGAAATCTTGTGCCGTACTTGGGCAACACGTTTCACAACCAGCAAATCCTTCTTGTTTGATATATCTAAAATGATCCAGATTACTTGGGTTGTTATTTTTGAAATGAACTTTTACCCAGGCCATTGCATCTGTATTGAGGTCAATAATTTTGGGCTCTTTGATACTGAGTTCTGAATAAAATATTTCTTTCTCTATAGGAAAGTAATTGGTTTTGAAAATCTTGATGATGTATTTCTCGGCTTTTTCACGCGGAACCTCAAAAGAGTAGGCACCATTTGCAGGAAGAGTGACAACCGAAAGTAAAATTTCTTCAGAGGTGCCAACCGGAACTTTGTAAAAGGTAAGCTCGGCTCCTGCAAGGCCACCAGGAAATGTGTTGTCTGTTACAGTGCCTTTGATGACAAAAGTACCCGTACCTTTT
>JBILTD010000005.1:0-23969 GCA_044371695.1 Crocinitomicaceae bacterium
GGGAGGCGTCAATCCCTTCAAATGCTTCTTGTAAAAAAGCAGCTGGTGTGGCAATGACAATGACATCTGCCGCTGCTAAAACTTCTTTCAAATTGATGCTAAGAATCAGTTGTTTGGTATCGAAAGAAACCGATTGCAGGTATTTAGGGTTATGACCAAAACGTTGGAGGTGATCGATGCTAGACTGACTGCGCAGCCACCAATGTACCTGCTCATGGTTATTACACAATATTTTAACGAGTGCAGTTGCCCAACTTCCACCGCCAATGACGGCAACACGGTTTGCTTGTTCCATAAGACAAAGTTAAGCAATAACTTGGCTTGTACTTTGTTACTATTTTTGTAAAAAAAAGCAACATGAGAACAAATCACGAAATAGACTTCGAAATCAAGGGCGAAGAAATGCAATTGGTAGAAATTGAACTTGATCCGCAAGAAACAGCTATAGCCGAAGCAGGGGCATTCATGTACATGGATCAGGCCATTGAAATGCAAACTATTTTTGGCGACGGATCAGGCCAAACGGGTTTCATGGGCAAACTTTTCAGTGCCGGAAAACGACTCCTAACGGGTGAAAGTCTTTTTATGACGGCCTTCACCAATCAAGGTTTTGGAAAGGCCAAAGTCGCTTTTGCGTCTCCGTATCCAGGAAAAATTATTGCGTTTGATTTGCAGCAGTATGATGGCAAAGTCGTTTGTCAGAAAGATGCCTTTTTGTGTGCTGCAAAAGGTGTTTCTGTAGGCATTGAATTTCAGCGAAAACTCGGAACAGGATTGTTTGGTGGCGAGGGTTTCATTATGCAAAAATTAGAAGGTGATGGCTTTGCTTTTTGCCATGCAGGCGGCTATATCACTGAAAGAACCTTACAACCCGGCGAAGTTTTGCGTGTAGATACAGGCTGTATTGTTGCGTATACCCAAGACATCGATTACGATATTCAGTTTGTTGGAGGTATTAAAAATACCATCTTTGGTGGCGAAGGACTGTTCTTTGCAACTCTGAAAGGCCCCGGAAAAGTTTGGTTACAAAGTTTGCCGATTTCAAGATTGGCCTCCAGAATTTTATCTTATGGTACGACCACAAGAAAAGAGGAGGGTGGAATTTTAGGCGGTCTTGGTAACTTACTCGACGGAGACGGTCGTTAACCAGTTATCATTACTTCTGAATGAGGCGAATCCCATTGGCCTCAAGCGTGATTCTGCGGTGCTTATACAGTTTACCGACGGCTTGCTTAAAGGTTTTTTTACTCATGCCTAAAATGGCCTTGATTTCATCGGGTTCGCTTTTGTCATGGACATATAAAAACCCGTCGTGCGCTTTGAGTAGTTCTAGAATTTTTTGCTCAGCGGCATCATAGCGGCTGTCATTGATCACTTCTAATGTAATATCGAGCTTGCCATCTTCGCGCACACTCGCTATAAACGCGGTCATGACTTCCCCTTCATTCAGAATTTTGGTCACATGATTTTTATAGATCAAGCCTTCATAGCGGTTTTCTACAATGACATTTCTTCCTAGTTTACCTTCATCGGCAATTAAAATAGTGACCTCTTGACCTTCTAGGTTTTTATCCTGACATGGCACCAAGTTCTTTTTAAGTTTCATACTGCCAAACAGACGGTCGGTGTCGTAGTCATACATGAGTGTGAACATGTATTTTTCGCCAATTTGTAGCGCGTGGCGCTGTTCTGCGAACGGAACAAATAAATCTTTGTCGAGGCCCCAATCTACAAAAGCACCATACGGATTGATTTCTACAACCTCCAAATACGCAAAATCACCAAGTAAGATATAAGGCGTTTCTGTGATTGCAACAATTCGGTCCGAGGAATCTTTCATCACAAAAACATCGACCTCACTACCTTCGCTCCATTCGGGGTCAAGGTATTTGTTGGGAAGCAAAACTTCATTTTCTTGGGCATCAACCAAATAGGCTCCGGGAGGAGCAAAGCGTTGAATGGTGAGTTGGTTGATTTTACCGAGTTGCATGGTTTTTAGATTTAGTAGCTTTCAGGATTATAATTTCTTCTGCGCTTGAACTGCCACCATTTGGTGCGGTCTTTCTTTGAAATTTCAGGAAATTCATCGTTGCTTGTGCTTTCTGGCAACGCAGCCTGATGTTGTCCATTGGCTTGATTGGCCGGATCTGCTGGGTTCACCCAGTCTTTGTTCATTTTATTTTTTTCTACTTGACCTGTCTTTTTATTCAAAGAGTAGAAGTACTTTTCGCCGACATCGGCGGGATTGGTTGCAACGACATCTTGTTGCAGCACCCACATTTCTCGGTCGCTGTCATAGACATAGGCGTCGTAAGACATATCAGGGAAATAATAAGAATATACCCCTTCAAGCGCTGGTGACTCTGGTGAAAGATGGTCAAAAACAATGCGGTTGCGCTTGGGTTCAAATTCTAAAGAAAGGGTAGCCATGTTTGAATACTCAAAGACGATTCTTTTTTTGGTTTGTTTGGTATCCTTGAATACAGCTGCACCAAATTTTACGGCCTGTCCACTAAAACTCAAGACATCAAGCACTTTGTAGTTGCTCATGGTTGTGCCTGCATCATAGCCAAAGAGCAAATAGTTGGTCTTGCCTTGGAAAGAAAAATCGATGATTTTATAATAAATGGCGCCGTACCACATTTTTGAATCAATCACACCTTCGGGTTTAACGGTATAAGCGTCTAGTTGATCATTGAGCTCTTGAACGAGTACCTTTTCTTTTCCTTCTTCGCGTCTGAGCACAAAGCCACCATAAGCATAGGAGAGATCTTCATATTCGATATTCCAAGTGAGTAAACGCACTGTTTGGTCGGCACTTCGAAGATCACCAATACGCAATTCTTTGAGTGTGTAATCAAAAAATCCTTTGTTTTTAACCAATGCAGCCATCGATTTTTTAAAAGCCACATGCAGCTGATCGGTTTGCGCGTCGTCTTGGGAAGCTCTTAATTTAACAAGTAGCTCGGCAGCATCGTGTTCGAGTGCACTGATATCTTGCGCAAATAGATAAGTATGACCCCAAAAAACAAAGCAAAAAATCAGGAAAATCCTCATAGGCTTTTTGAACGCAATTTTCCGTGAATTGTTACGTTAGAGCGCCTTGAGTTCGGCAATAGTCTGGACCGGATTTTCAGATCCGAAAACAAAACTACCCGCAACCAATGCATCGGCTCCTGCCGCGGCTAATTGCGCACCAGTATGGAGGTTCACACCTCCATCTACTTCAATAATAAAATTTGCGTGGTGTTTAGTGCGGAGGGCTTTGAGTCTGGCCACCTTGTCGGTAGCTGCCTCTATGAATTTTTGCCCGCCAAAACCCGGGTTGACACTCATGATCAAGACAAGGTCTAGTTGCTGGGCCACTTCTGAAAGTACTTCAATCGGAGTGTGTGGATTCAGAGCTACGCCCGCTTTCATGCCTAATTCTTGAATTCTAGAAATTGTGCGGTGTAAATGAGTACAAGACTCGTAATGCACTGTCAAGATATCTGCTCCGGCTTTTTTGAATTCTTCTAGATACGCATCTGGATGGGCAATCATGAGGTGTACATCTAGTGTTTTTTGAGTGTGCTTGCGAATGGCTTGCAATACCGGAAAACCAAAAGAAATATTTGGAACAAAAACGCCATCCATGACATCGATGTGCAACCATTCTGCGACAGAAGAATTTAACATTTCGGTGTCGCGCTGAATATTGGCAAAATCACAAGACAAGACAGATGGAGAAACAATCATGGGTTTAATTTTTTGTAAAATTAGCCATTATTTTCCGTTCTCAAGAGGCGCAGTAGTTTCTGTTCTTTTTGATACAAATCAAGATGGAAGTAAAGCCCATCTCGATCAGCTGTAACACTCGAATAATGAACAAAAATGGGAATAGAATTAAATAGCGAAATGTCCTGATGCACTTGTTGATCAATGAGTATTTGTAAAGAATCAGGAGTTACGGGATTGAATTTTTCTTTCTTTTTATCTAAGCTCAGTATTTGCTTACCCAATTCTACCGGCGCTTCGCAGCGCATGCAGCCATGAGAAAAACTCCTAAAAGTTTGCTTAAAAAGCGAACGGCTTGGCGTATCATGTACATAGACGGAGAAGTTATTCGCGAATTCGAATTTGATGAGGCCTAAACTATTCCATGGCCCTGGGTCTTGAATAATCTGATAAGGAAAAGTATTATTCTTCACTTTTTTCCAATTGACAGTTGAGGAGTTTACCTCTACCTTGTTGGCTTTGTAAATGCGCATGTGCTCTTTACTTAAATAATTGGGATTGTTTTTTAAAGCCGGTAGGACCTCTTTTCTAGCAATTGAACTTGGCACTTTCCAATAGGGCAAGGAAACTATGCGATAAACCCGTGATTCAAGCGTAGGGGTAGGGTGGTCCATTTTTCCGACAATGATGTTGTGCTTTGAGCGCAGGGTATCGTCGGCAACAAAAATCAGTGAAAAGGAGGGGATATTAATGGCGATGTACGTTTTTGGTCTGACTTTCGCTTGCCGGAGTCTGTCGAGCGCAATGATTGCGCGGTCAAAACGCATTTGGCTGGACTCTGCAAGGGCGAGAACCGTGGCTTCTCCAATGCGTCCATCCGGATTCAAACCTTGTTTCCTTTGAAAGCTTTTTAAAACACTCCTTACGCCTAAACTATCGGTGCTTGGCGTGATGCTTCCCATGCCGAGCAAAGCTTTTTTAAGTTGAAGCCAAGCCAAATCCTTGTCTTTTTTTTCAGTGCATAATTTGTATGAAACAGTGTCCAGATTTGAGCTGTCTTTATAGTGATAAAGATGTTGTGCCAAAAATCTGTAATTGGTGTCAATAGGCCCTCTTGAAAGCATTAAAGAATCAGTGTTTTGTTGTTTTGCCGTCCATGTAACAGGAAACTCTTGCCATCTTTTTGGCTGTAGTTTTTCATTTTCAAAATCAATAAACCCACTGTCTAAATCTCGAACAGCTGTGCCCATGTTGTAGGTCAGAATGAGCTCTTGAATCAGTAGATTATTGTTTTTTGAGCTCAATAATCGTTGCTGAGTTAAGCCAAAGCACTCATGTCGTTCAAGCGTCTTTTTCCATTTGCTGCCGATTTCGGAAAAACTAGAATCGGAGGTGTGTATTCTTTGATAAGACCTAGCTTGATAATAGGTATTTAATTGTCCGAGTTCTGATGCCGAAAGTGCTAAATCTGGATGACCTTTTTGAAGGAGTGTTAAGAATTTTTGCTGCATACTCAGCTTGGTGTTTTTGAGGAAATCAAGCTTTTTTGCAGGAGGTTGGGAAGAGGAACAAGCCCAAATTAAAAAACAAAAAAGCAGGTAACTGACAGGATTGATTTTCCGCATTGGATTATTCTTTATTTTCGATGAATGTATAAAATAATTTTGAGAGTGTCATGATCCTTTTCTTTCTTGTACTGACCGGCCTCACTTCATGGCAAGCCTTTCAAAATCAGAGTCTTTTATCAAAAATGTTGCTTGAACCTTATGCAGTAAAGCACCGCGGTCAATTCTACCGACTGTTTAGTCACATGCTCATACATGCCGATTTTGCGCATTTGGCATTCAACATGATGACGCTTTATTTTATCGGTAGCTATCTTGAAAGCATTTGGCAGATTCAATTTGGCGATCAGAAGGCCTTGATTTACATAACATTACTTTATGTTATTGGCGGCTTATCAGCTACTTTGTGGCCCATGCTGCGTCATCAGGATGACCCTGGATACAGAAGTTTGGGCGCCTCCGGAGCTGTAAGTGCCATTCTTTTTGCTTTTATTCTTTGGGATCCAACGCAGTCACTTTATTTGATGTTCATTCCGATTCCGATTCCTGCCTATGTTTTTGGCCCGTTGTATTTAGCTTTTGAATATTATTCGATGCGAAAAGGAAAGACTGGTATTGCACATGATGCGCATATTGGTGGCGCTATTTTTGGGATTTTATTTGTACTGCTGATCGCACCTGAAAAAGGAATGCAATTCGTACATTTGTTTTTGTAAGACATGAAGGCCTATGCTATACGTTAACAACAACGGGAATCTTCTTGCGGGTGATGCACCAACGATCTTGCCCGGAAACAGAGCACATCTTTACGGAGATGGTGTCTTTGAAAGCATTCGCATCATCAATGGCCGCCCACTCAATATTGAAAATCATATTCTTAGATTACTAGCCGGAGCGCGCGCCATTCATATGCGCCCTTCAGCTAGTTATACCAGTGCCTTTTTTGAAGCCAAAATCATAGAGCTTTGTCAGCAATCGGGTATAATTGAAGGTGGCCGTTGCAGACTTTCTTTGGATCGCATAAGTGGTGGAGCATATCTTCCCGATTCAAATGAAGCCACTTTTTACATTGAAGTTTATCCCTATGATGTCAATCATTATGAACTCAATGCGAAGGGTTTAGAGCTCGATATTTACCAAGATATCAAGCTCGAAAAGAACTTGCTTTCCAACTTCAAAACCAAGATGGGCTTGCCCTATATCATGGCTGCATTAGCTGCCAAAGAAAAAGGCCTTGATGATTTATTCTTAGTCGATCACAAAGGAAGCATTCTCGAAACTTCATCTTGCAATGTTTTTGTCATTAGCAACGGTGTGCTCTATACCCCTAGTCTTGAAGAAGGATGTTTGGCGGGTACGATGCGCATGCAGGTCATCAACTTGGCCTTGGCTAATGGTATTAAAGTATATGAGTGTGCTCTGATGCCCCAAAATTTATTAGCTGCGGATGAAGTCTTTTTAACCAACGCCATTCGCGGTATCAACTGGGTCGGTGGTTACCGAACCAAGCGTTACCAAAACAATATTTCGCGCCGCTTAGTGGTGCTGCTCAACGCCTACTGGGAGCAAGCGCTTGCTCAACAATAGTTATCAACAATCGTAAAGAATTGCCGCACTAATTTCTATCTTTAGAAGTTCCATTTTTAGCTGCGCATGTACCTCATTTTTGACACCGAAACTACGGGCTTACCCCGTGACTTTAACGCCCCAATCACAGACACAGACAACTGGCCGCGTGTGGTACAACTTGCGTGGCAACTTCACGATGAATCTGGTGAGCTCATCTCTCAAAAAGATTTCATCATCAAGCCAGAGGGTTATAATATTCCGTTTGAATCCGAACGTGTTCACGGAATTTCTACTGAATTGGCACAAGCCCTAGGAGAAGACCTCTCAGAAGTTTTGGCGCAATTCAACAAAGACCTCAGCCGTGCCAATTTCATGGTGGGCCATAACCTCAAGTTTGATCTCAATGTGTTGGGTGCCGAATATGTGCGCCAAGGTCAAGATACCCCATTGGTAAAGCCAGTGCTTGACACCTGTACTGAAAAAACGGCCTTATTGTGTCAGATTCCGGGCGGTCGGGGTGGTCGTTTTAAATTACCTACACTTACTGAATTGCACGAATTTCTCTTTCAAGAATCTTTTTCAGAGGCACACAACGCCACTGCTGACGTCGAGTCTACAACGCGTTGCTTTCTAGAACTCATTCGCAAAGAGCATTACACCCTTGAAGAAATTCTACAAGAGCCAGGTTATTATGAATCATTTCGCGTACTCAACCCAAACCCGATTCAAAAAATCGGTCTTCAGCACCTCAATCTAAAAGCCGAAAGCGAAAAATTACGCGCTGCCAAAACAACTCCTGTTACCCCAAAAGTTGAAGTGAGTCAGGAGGTACTCAACGACCTCGTTTTTGCACATCTACATAACCATACTCAGTTTTCAATTTTGCAATCTACGGCTGAGGTTACTGGTCTGATCCAAAAAGCGGTGGCTTTAGGGCAGCCAGCCGTCGCACTCACCGATACAGGCAACATGATGGCTGCTTTTCAATTTGAAAAAGCTGCTGCCGCCCACAATGCCAAAATAAAAGCAGAAAGAGCCGAGGCACAAGAAAAAAGCGAACCCTATCACGGCAAAGAAATTTTACCCATTATTGGTTGTGAGTTCAATGTTTGCCGCAATTATCAAGATAAAACTGTCAAAGACAACGGCTACCAAATTGTCTTTCTGGCCAAAAATAAAAATGGCTATCAAAACTTAATCAAACTTGCCTCAATTGCTTATACCAAAGGGATGTATTATGTTCCTCGTATAGACAAGGAGGTGATCAGTCAATACAAAGAAGACCTGATTGTCCTGAGTGGCAACCTCTATGGCGAAATTGCTAGTTTACTCCTGAACGTTGGTGAAAACCAAGCCGAAGAAGCTTTGCTTTGGTGGAAAGAACAATTTGGTCCCGATTTTTATATAGAGCTCGGTAGGCACAACCTTGAAGTGGAAGAACGCGTCAATCCGTTACTTGTGGCACTTGCCGCTAAGCATGGTGTTTCTTTAGTAGCTACCAACAACACCTACTACATCGAGCAAAAGGATGCACTTGCTCACGATGTTTTATTGTGTGTCAAAGACAACGAACTCGTAGAAACGCCTAAAGGTCGCGGCCGCGGCTTTCGTTATGGCCTCGAGAACGACACCTACTATATGCGTTCTTCTGAAGAAATGATTGCATTATTTGCAGATCTACCTCAAGCCGTTCAGAGCATCTCTGAAATCATTGAAAAATGTGAGCACTACGGCCTTGCCCGTGAGGTCTTGTTGCCTGCCTTTGACATCCCGAGTCAGTTCATTGACCCACTCGATGCGCAAGACGGCGGAAAACGCGGTGAAAACGCTTATCTCAAGCACCTGACCTATGAAGGTGCAAAAAAGCGCTATTCAGAAATCACCCCTGAGATTCAAGAACGCCTCGACTTCGAATTGGCCACCATTGAAAATACGGGTTATCCAGGTTACTTCCTTATTGTCCAAGATTTCTGTAATGCTGCTCGTCAGATGGGCGTTTCGGTTGGTCCGGGCAGGGGTTCGGCAGCAGGTTCGGCAGTGGCTTATTGCATCGGAATCACCAACGTAGACCCGATCAAGTACGACCTCCTCTTTGAGCGTTTCTTAAATCCAGATCGTATCTCAATGCCCGATATCGACATCGACTTCGATGACGAAGGCCGCGGCCGCGTCATTGATTATGTCATCAATAAATACGGAGCCAATCAGGTTGCACAAATCATTACCTACGGCACAATGGCTGCAAAATCTGCGGTCCGCGATACCTCAAGGGTCATGAATTTGCCACTTCCTGAAGCAGATCGCTTAGCTAAACTCATTCCAGACCTCTCGCTCAAAAAACTTTTTAACCTGCCAGAGCCAGAACTCATTGATAAACTCCGCAACCAAGAGGCGATTACCAATGCCAAAGAGTTGCGTCGCATTTATCAGGGTACCGACCTACAGGCAAAGGTTTTACAGAAAGCTACAGAAATTGAAGGTTCAGTGCGCAACACTGGTATTCACGCCTGTGGGGTTATCATCACCCCCGACGACCTCACCAATTTTGTTCCTGTAGCCACTGCCAAAGACTCCGAGATGGTCTGCACGCAATACGACAACGCCGTAGCCGAGTCTGCAGGTCTACTCAAAATGGACTTCTTGGGTCTGAAAACCCTCACACTCATTAAAGATGCTGTACGACTGATCAAAGAAAATCGTGGCATCGACCTCGATCCGGATGAATTTCCTATCGATGACGAAGCTACCTACGCGCTTTTCCAACGTGGTGAAACCGTCGGTATTTTCCAATATGAATCACCGGGGATGCAAAAACACCTCAAAGAACTCAAGCCAACCGTATTCGCTGACCTCATCGCCATGAACGCCCTTTACAGACCAGGGCCGATGGAATACATCCCATCCTATTGCAAGCGTAAACACGGCGAAGAAACCATTGTTTATGACCTCGCCGATTGCGAAGAATACCTCAAAGAAACTTACGGGATCACTGTATACCAAGAGCAGGTGATGCTCTTGTCTCAAAAATTAGCAGATTTTAGTAAAGGTGAAGCCGATACCCTGCGTAAAGCGATGGGTAAAAAAGACCGCAAAGTACTCGACAAAATGAAGCCTACCTTCATTGAACGTGCCTCGGCAAAAGGTCATGCTGAACCCACACTAGAAAAAATCTGGAAAGACTGGGAGGCCTTTGCTTCTTATGCCTTCAATAAATCTCACTCGACATGCTATGCTTGGGTAGCTTACCAAACGGCATATCTCAAAGCCAATTATCCGGCCGAATACATGGCTTCTGTTTTGAGTAACAACATGTCCGATATCAAACAGGTGTCATTTTTTATGGAAGAGTGTCGCCGAATGGGTATTGAAGTCTTGGGGCCAGATATCAACGAGTCTGGATTTACCTTTTCGGTTAATACCGCAGGAGCCATTCGTTTTGGTCTTGGTGCCATCAAAGGAATGGGGAGCGGCCCTGTTGAAGCCATTTTGCAAGAAAGACAAAATGGTGCGTTTTCAGATATTTTTGATGTCACCAAGCGCATCAACCTGAGGTTGTGTAACAAACGTGCATTTGAAAGTCTTGTGTATGCAGGTGGCTTTGATTCGTTTAAAGACGTGCATCGCGCGCAATACTTTGTACAAGATTCAAATAACCGCACTTTCTTAGAGTCAGCCATTCGATATGGTGCCAGTTTGCAAGAGCAACAACACTCAGCGCAACACAGTATGTTTGGTGAGGCCACCGGCACAACCATGCCTGCCCCAACAGTACCGAAGGCTGAGGAGTGGCCAGCCATATACAAGCTCAATCGAGAAAAGGAAGTGGTGGGTATCTTTATTTCGGGTCATCCGCTCGACGATTTCAAGGTTGAAATTGCTTCCTTTTGCACGGGTAACGTAGCCATGCTCAATGATCCAAGTACTTATTTGGGTCGTGACCTGCTCGTCGCCGCCATCATCACGACCGCCGAGCACCGCTTTACCAAACACGGAGACGGTTTCGGATCCTTGATCATTGAAGATTACCAAGAAGCTTATAAATTGAATTTGTTCAAAGAATCCTACTTAAAATTCAAGCACTTTATGGAGCCGGGCACTTTTGTGGCAATTAAAGGTCGCATTGAGGTTCCGCGTTTCAGACAGGTTCCAGAATTTGTTGTACACCAAATAGAATTGCTTCAGGATCTCCGAGAGAAACGCGCCAAAATGCTCAAGCTGCGTTTTTCTGCCAAACAACTCGATCAATTGGTCATCGATCAATTACACCAATTATTTGAAACCAATCCGGGCTCTTGTCAAGTTCACTTTACAGTATTTGACCCACTAGACAACATTGAGGTAGCATTACCTTCCAGAAGTGTTAAGATACAGCCTTCAAGCCAATTATTTAAGGAATTAGCCAAGCTCGATATCCAGTTCAAATTGAACTAAATCAAATAGATAGAAACAAAAAAAACGCTCCAATTAGGAGCGTTTTTTGTTTTTAGGACTGAAACCAATTGTAGGTTTCAGAATAAGATCGACTTATGCTTCAGTAGCTTCTTGTGGAACCAAAACGCGGCCACAGTGCTCACATACGATAATTTTCTTTTTGGTAACGATGTCAAGTTGACGCTGAGGTGGAATTTTGTTAAAACAACCACCACAAGAACCACGCATTACCTGAACAACTGCAAGGCCGTTCTTAGCGTTGGTGCGCAGACGCTCGTAAGCAAAAACCAAACGGCTTTCAATATTTTTTTTAGCAGCATCTGAGGCCTTCATTAATTTCTCTTCATCCTTTTGGGTTTCAGAAACGATGGCTTCTAGTTCAGCTTTTTTAGAATCGAGGTCTTCTTGTTTCATGCTTACGCGGTCTGTAGCCTCAGTAAGCGTTTCTTTTTTCATCTCGATTTTCAGCTTTGCTTCTTTCGATTTTTTGTCGTGTAATTTGATTTCGAGTTCTTGGAATTCAATTTCTTTTGAAAGTGATTCGAACTCGCGGTTGTTACGGACGTTGTTTTGCTGCTCTTTGTATTTAGAGATAGCTGCTTCAGCATCTTTTACAGCTAATTTGCGATCAGCAATTTCTGTTTCAATTTCTTTGATTTCGTCATTGATTTTGGTAACGCGCGTATGTAGACCAATGATTTCATCTTCAAGACTTTGCACTTCCAAAGGAAGCTCACCACGGATGGTGCGGATGCGGTCGATTTCAGAGTCTATTTTTTGGAGTTCAAAAAGCGCATCCAATTTTTCTGCGATGGTACCTTCTTTTTTGGTTGCTGCTGCCATGTGCTATAAATAGTTAACGGGATTCGTATTCAACTTAGTTAAACGGATGGCAAAGTTAGGAAAATTTTCTTTAATTCTTTCAGTCAATAATTCACTAGTATATTGCTCGCTTTCAAAGTGTCCTATATCTGCAATAATTATTTTGGATTCAGCGTCAAAAAACTCGTGGTATTTGAAGTCTGAAGATAAGTATAAATCGGCCTGAGCCCTGATTGCATCTGGCACTAAGAAACTTCCTGCTCCGCCACACAAGGCAATTTTCTGAATTTTTTGCTTTACTAAATCTGTGTACTTAATACTGCCGCAATGGAATCTTTCTTTGACGAATTTTAAAAAGTCGAGGCTATCCATGGGTTCAGGAAGCTCGCCGATAAGGCCTGCGCCAAAATTTTGATGTTTGTTCTCAAGACGAATGAGTTCGTAAGCGACCTCTTCATATGGGTGGGCGAGCTTCATCGCGCTTAAAACATCATTTAATAAATGTGTAGCTACAACGTATTCAAGTTTCGTCTCTTGCACTTCTTCGCGGCGATGCAGCTCGCCAAGGGCTGGCTTGGCACCAGCTTCTGGCTTGAAGGTTCCAATTCCTTCTGAACGAAAATGACACGCGCTGTAGTTGCCAATATGGCCAGCGCCCGCTCCGAGAATCGCGAGATCAACTTGAGCAAATTGCTCTTGAGGAACATAAACGACCAATTTAATGAGCTGATCATTCATTGGACGTAAAATGCGTGTATTGACCAAGCCCAATTTCTCGGCAATTTTGTGGTTCACGCCTTGATGGTGATTGTCGAGGTTGGTATGAATGGCATAAAGTGCAATTTTATGTTGGATGCACTTTTCCACAACGCGTTCAATATAGGTTTTACCCGTGAGTTTTTTGAGTCCTCTAAAAACAATGGGGTGGTGAGCAATGATGAGGTTACAGCCTGTTTCTATAGCTTCGTCAACAATAGCTTCAGTACTGTCTAAACAAACCAGCGCCCCTTTGATTTCTTGATCCAGATGACCATAGATAAGCCCTGCGTTGTCATAGTCTTCTTGTAAAGAAAGTGGAAACTGCTTTTCAAGAAACTGTGTAATTTGTTTTAATTGCATTTTATATCTTTTTTGCAAGGCCTAAATTGAGCCCCCAAGCTGCACTCTTGTGAATGTAATCTTGGTAAGGGTCGTAAGAATTATTGAGTTGATGGCGGTATTGCGCACCCAGGCGCAAGCGCAGCGTCGGATTCATCGGTATTTCAATATGGACAGAACTGATCCAAGAAAGCGTAAAGCTATTCATGCCGTTGTTTACCTTTACTTGATCGTCATATTTAGCACCAAGTGCGTTGGTCCATTGTTGGTCTTGACGATAAGATTGATACAAGGCCGGTATGAGCCCAGCGCCTGCCGAAAAAGCAATTTTTTCTCCGAATGCCAATTTAAACTGAACAGGAAGGGCCAAATAGCGATACCTCGTTTGATAGGAGAAACTAGAATCGGTATCTAAAGACTCCCAGCTGTAGGCCTCGCCATTTTGCATCCACGCTAAACCCGCATCGATAAACGTATGTTTAGAAAAGCCAAGGCAAACACCCATTTGCTGCGACCAAAGGTTCAGTGGAATTTCATTGGCGCGTTCCCCAAGTGGAATGGTCAAAAAGTCTGTGTTTTCTTGAAGCGTTCGAAAAACAGAGGATCTTGAAGTTTCAAAGTAAAATTGTGTGGGGTACTGGCGTTTGATTTTGTCGTTGACGATTTGTGCCTGAGCAGCAATTGCAAACCCAATGATAAAGCTCAATAAAAATATTCTCATCTTTCAAAAGTACACTTTTTGCACTTCTCTTAAAAGTCTTAACGCAGGTCAATTTTTAGCTCCGTGCAATGGTCTAATTTTGTAGCAAGTAATAAAAATTAAAGACAATGGAAACAAATTGGAAAGTAGACAGCATGCACAGTGAAGTAGGCTTCAAAGTGCGTCATATGATGATTTCAAATGTAAGCGGATCATTTGGTGCGTTTGATGCAAATGTTGCCACAGCAGGAGACGACTTCAGCAGTGCAAAATTTGATTTTTCTGCGGCAATTGATAGCATCAATACAGGTGTTGCAGATCGCGATGGTCACTTGAAATCAGCTGATTTCTTCGATGCAGAAAATCACCCAGCATTAAAATTTACTTCAACAGAAGTGAAAAAAGTATCAGATGACGCTTTGGAAATCGCTGGTCATTTAGAAATCAAAGGTCAAGTAAAACCAGTTGTTTTAACAGCAGAATTTGCAGGTATTGCAGTTGATCCTTATGGGCAAACTAAAGCAGGCATGACGATCCACGGAAGCATCAAGCGCAGTGAGTTTGGTTTAACTTGGAGTGCTGTTACTGAAGCAGGAAATGTTGTAGTTGGCGATGAGATCAAACTCAATGCTGAATTACAATTCATCAAGCAGTAAGCAAGCGCTGAACCACTTTTTTAGCCTCTTCGATGTGGCCTAAAGGATTGGTTTGAGAATTAAACACTCCGGCAACTTTTCCATCCAGACCAATTACATAAGTAACGCGTCCGGGGATAAGCCCAAACAAATTACCAGGTACGCCAAACAATTGGCGTACCTTTTTTTGTTGATCAGAAAGCAACGTGTAGGGTAAATTGTGTTTCTGCTGAAATTCTTGGTGTGAGGTTTCTGAATCTGAGGAAATGCCAAGCACCTCACAGCCCATTTCTACAAAATCCGTGTGTGCATCTCTAAATGCACAAGCTTCTTTGGTACAGCCCGGTGTGTCGTCTTTCGGATAAAAGAACAAGATGAGAATCTTCTTACCAAGTAAAGAACTGATTTGTAGCGCTTGTCCGTTGCTATCAGGTAGTGTAAAATCTGGGCATGAATCGCCAATTTGAATGGGTGTACTCATTGTAGTGCTGCTTTGAATCGGGCAAGGATGCGTTCTCTGGCAAAACGATGCTCGACAATTGGTTGAACATATTGCGGTGTTCCAAATTCAGGAACCCATTTTTTGATGTATAAATAGTTAGGGTCAAATTTCTTTTGCTGTGCCTCCGGATTAAATACCCGAAAATAAGGAGCGGCATCACAGCCACAACCCGCAGCCCATTGCCAACCTCCAATATTGCTGGCCAATTCGAAATCTAAAAGTTTTTCAGCAAAGTAGCGTTCACCCCAGCGCCAATCAATTAAAAGGTGTTTGGTCAAGAAACTCGCGACAACCATCCGGACGCGGTTGTGCATAAAGCCACTTTCGTTGAGTTCGCGCATGCCAGCATCCACTAAGGGGTAGCCCGTTTTTCCATCGCACCATGCTTTAAAATCACTTTCTTGATTCTCCCACAAGATATTGTCGTAGGCAGGTTTGAAAGCGCTGTCAACGGTTTGCGGAAAATGAAAAAGAATCATTTGATAGAAGTCTCGCCAAATGAGTTCGTTGAGGTACTTTTCGTTGGTTTGAAGTGCTTCTTGCGCTAGTTTTCTAATTGAAATGGTGCCAAAGCGCAAATGCAAACTCAATCTTGAGGTTCCGGCTACTGACGGGGTGTCGCGCTGAAGGTGGTAATTTTTAAGTACCGAAATAGGTGTTTCAGATTTCGGAAAAGCTTGTGTATGAGTCGTCTCAAAGCCCATTTCAGCCAAGCTGATCAATGGAGTTGGTGCAACTTTCGCTAAATTTTGAAAGTAAGCTTCAGTGGGGTAGGGCTTGAGATAATAATTGTTGAGTTTGGCTTTCCATTTGCGTGCATAAGGCGTGTAAATGGTGTAGGGTTTGCCGTCGTCTTTTACCACCTCTGATTTTTCAAAAATTACTTGGTCTTTGGCGCCTATAAATTGAATGTCCAATTTTTTAAGTACTTCGAAAACAGCTGTGTCGCGCAACAAAGCCTGTGGTTCGTAGTCTCGGTTGGCATAAACTACCTCGACTTTCATTTCTTGGGCAAGTTCGATAATAAGTGTTGCTGCATGACCAAAATAAATTTTGAGGTCCGAGCCCAATTCTTGATAAGCCTGTTTTAATTTTTCAATTTCTTGATAAATAAACAGTACTCTTTGGTCGTTGGCGGGTAAATGTTGTAAAATTTCCTGATCAAAGATAAAAACCGACTGAACGCTTTGATGCTTGCTAAGTGCTTTATAAAGGCCGGCGTTGTCATGAATTCTTAAATCTCGCCGATGCCAAAAAATCGCTGAACTCATGAACCGCTATATTCTATGATGTTATTTTGTGTTTCCCAGAGTTTGATGCTCAGGCCATATTTTTGATCGAGCCTATTGCGCAGGAGCTTCCAAATCACGACCGCAATATTTTCTGCAGTAGGGTTCAAGTTGGCAAATTCTGGGCAGTCTAGATTGAGGTTGCGGTGGTCAAAACGCTCTTGCACTTCCTCATTGATGAGGTCTTTGACAATTTTGAGGTCGATGAGGTAACCTGTTTCTTGATCGATGTCTCCTTCAACCCAAACTTCTAAGGTGTAATTGTGCCCATGAAAATTAGGGTTACTACACTTACCAAAAATGGCTTCATTTTTTTCGTTGGTCCAATCTTTTCGATACAGGCGATGCGCTGCATTGAAGGTTGCTCGTCTACACACTCTCATAAGTTGCTTTTGTAATTTTTTCTAGGTGTTGATTTAATAGTATTTTGAACCATTCGGTGTAGGCTTCTGGGCTGCGGTCTAGATCTTGAAGTAAAGCCTCCATGGAAATCCATTTGTAAGCAGCTACTTCTTCCGTATTAATGACTGGATTTTGATTGGTGTAACCAAAAAACACATGATCGAGTTCGTGCTCGGTTAGTCCTTGATCTAGTTTGGCTTTGTAAAGAAATGAAAAGGACTCAGAAAGTTCAACTTCCATTCCCATTTCTTCAATTAAGCGACGCTGGGCGGCTCCTAGACATGATTCACCGGGACGTTGATGTGAACAACAAGTGTTGGTCCAGAGGAGTGGAGAATGGTATTTATGAGCAGCTCTTTGCTGCAACAACATTTCTCCTTTGTGGTTAAATAAAATGATGGAAAAAGCTCGGTGTAATAGGCCCAAGCGATGCGCTTCCATTTTTTCAAGCTGACCAATTTCGTTGTCTTGCTCGTCGACAAGAATGACGTATTCGTCTGGCATTAGAGCAAGTTTAAATTGTGACGCACGTATGAGGTGAGTAAGATGCGCATTTTACGATAGTTCGGAATGCGAATTCTTTCATTAAGCACCATTTCAGCTGGCGTGCTTTTGATTTTCTTAAAGAGTTTGAAGTAATATTTGTAGGCCATGTAGACACCAAAGCGTGCTTTTCTTGGCAATAGTAAAATCCCTTCATAGCCCATCTGAAAATCAAGTGCGATATCAGCTTCAATTTCTTTTTTAATGGCATTATTGAATTGCGCCAAATTAATCCCTGGAAAATAAGTTCTACCGAGTTCTTGGTAATCTGCTTTGAGGTCTCTTAGAAAGTTAATTTTCTGAAAAGCAGCACCTAATTTCATGGCGTAAGGCTTCAATTGCTCATACTGTTCCTGGTCTCCTTCCACAAAAACTTTCAAACACATCAGGCCCACTACTTCAGCAGAACCTAAAATATAGGTTTCATATTTTCCTTGGTCGTAGGTTTGTTTTTGGAGGTCCATTTCCATGGAATCAAGGAAGGTGTCAATGAGCTCCGCCGGAATTTGGTAACGGTTCACGGCCCATTGGAAGCTATTTAAAATCGGATTCAAGGAAATGCCCGCAGCAATTGCTTCATAAGTTTGGACCTTGAAATCGGCTAGTAATTTTTCTTTGTCATAGCCGTGGAAAGTATCTACAATTTCATCCGCAAAGCGTACAAAACCATAGATGGCATAAATCGGCTTCTGAATTTCTTTGTCTAAAAAACTAATTCCTAATGAAAAAGAGGTGCTGTAACGCTTGGTCGTCAGCTCACTCATTTCTTGGCTAATTTGGTCAAATAGTGCTTTCATAGTTAGTAGTTTTAAGCGTGCTGAGCAAGGATGAGTTTAGAAACGACTTCTCCTGAAATTATTGAAGGAGGTACACCAGGGCCAGGCACAGTTAATTGCCCTGTGTAATAGAGGTTTTTAATTTTTTTATGTTTGATGCTGGGTTTAAGAATTGCTGTTTGGCGCAAAGTATTGGCCAAGCCATACGCGTTGCCTTTGAATGCGTTGTAGTCTTTTTTGAAGTCAGCAACACAAAAGCTTCTTTTATACACGATGTTGTCTTTGATATCGTTGCCGGTAAGTGTTTTGAGGCGCTCTAAAAGCAGCTCAAAATAATGTTCACGGGTTGCTTCGTCATCTTTTAAATTCGGAGCGAGCGGAATCAAAAAGAACAAATTTTCTGAACCAGCAGGCGCAACAGATGGGTCTGTAAGCGAAGGAGCACTCATGTAAAAGAGTGGTTTTGCTGGCCAACTAGGATCTTTGTAGATGGTTTTGCCGTGTTCTTCTAAAGATTCGTCAAAGAACAAATTGTGGTGTTCTAAGTTGTTGAGTTTTTTATTGACGCCTACATAGAACAACAGGCTTGAAGGTGCCATGGTGCGTTTGTCCCAATACTGATCGGTGTAATTGGCATTTTTACCAAGTAGGGCTTGATCAGTGTGTGCGTAGTCAGCACCAGAAATAACGATTTCAGCACGCTTGATTTCACCATTCACTTTTACCCCAACAGCTTGTCCATTTTCAATGACAATTTCCTCCACGTTGGCGTCAGTGTGTATTTCTACACCTAGTTCTTGCGCAATGCGCGCAAAGGCTTTAATGAATTCGTGCATGCCTTTCATGGGGTACCAGGTCCCGAGTTGAATATCGGCATAGTTCATTAAAGAATAGAGCGCAGGCGTTTCATTGGGCATCGCACCCAAGAAAAGCACAGGGAACTCTAGTAAAGATAAAATTTTAGGATGCTTGAAATATTTGCGGATAAAGCCCGAAAAAGAAGAAAACAAATGCATCTTGAAAAGCCCACCCATCACGCGGCTGTCAATAAACTCGGTAAGACTCAAGCTCGGTTTGTATACGAGGTCTTCCATGCCTACTTTGTATTTGTAAGCGGCGTCTTTTAAAAAGGCCTGAAGTTTTATAGAACTACCTGGTTCTAAAGATTCAAACCATGCTTCTAGTTTTGGCATTTCAGCAGGCACATTTGTGTAGCTGTGGTCAGGCCAATAAACACGATAAGAAGGGTCTAGTCTTTTGAGTTCGTAGAAGTCTGCGCTTGTGTAGCCAAAAGACTGATAAAATTTTTCAAAAACATCGGGCATCCAATACCAGGAGGGGCCCATATCAAAAACAAAGCCATCTACTTCAAATTGTCGGGCACGACCACCAATAGAACTGTTTTTTTCAAAAATAGTAACTTGATGCCCAGCCTTTGCCAAATGAGAAGCAGCCGAAAGACTTGAAATTCCGGAGCCAATAATGTGTATTTTTTTTGTCATAAATTAATTTGCCGAAAATGCGAATTCCGGTAAAGCTTCCATCAGCTTCTTGCGAGCGATGAAAATCCGGCTTTTCACGGTTCCGATCGGAATACCTAGTTTGTCTGCGATCTCTTTGTATTTGAAGCCTTCAAAATGCATTTCAAAAGGCTCTTTGTATTCCTCTCCTAATAAGTTGATTTGCTTGTTGATGTCTTTTACACCAATCTTCTCTATTGCGTTGTCGTCGTGGCTCTGGATGTTGCCGACCAAAAATAATTCTTTGCTGTGGTCGAAAATAGCACCAGATTTAACCTTTCTCCTGTACTGATTAATGAACAAGTTACGCATAATTGTGAAGACCCACGCCTTAAAGTTGGTTTGAGGCGTATAATAATTGCGATACGTGATCGCTTTTAACATGGTTTCTTGCGTTAAATCCCTTGCGTCTTCACGATTTCTTGTAAATGAAAGCGCAAAAGATTGCAAATTGTTTTCTAGACCAATTAATGCTTCATTAAATTCAATTGTAGACATGGCGAATAGTTTTGTTTAACGATTACGATATAAAGTTAAACATAATTTGTTTAACAAAACAACAAAATGATTAAACAAAAATATATTTTCCATTAAAATTGTTGATGAAGCCTTGTTTATCAAGCTTCAAGCGCAACAATTTTTTTACAGACTTACATTCTCCAGCATCACTTTCACCATCGCCTTGGTGTCGAAGTGCGCTTTCCAGCCCCAATCTTTGGAGGCGTGAGAATCGTCGATTGAATTTGGCCAGCTGTCTGCAATGGCTTGGCGAAAGTCAGGGGCGTAGTTGATTTCAAAGCCTGGTTGAAGGGCTTGAATTTCTTGAGCGAGTTCGGCTGGTGTAAAACTGCAGCCTGCTAAATTATAGGCAGAACGGATTTTTATTTTTTCTGCAGGGGCTTCCATCAATTCAATGGTGCCACGAATGGCATCGTCCATAAACATCATGGGTAGGGCAGTGTCGGCGCTTAAAAAACAGGTAAACTTCCCTTCAGATTTTGCTTTGTAGAAAATATCGACCGCATAATCTGTGGTGCCGCCACCAGGTAGGCTTTTGTATGAAATGAGGCCAGGGTAGCGTATGCTGCGTACATCGACGCCAAATTTATTGTGGTAATACTCACACCAACGCTCGCCGGCTTGTTTAGAAATGCCGTACACTGTAGTTGGCTCCATGACTGTATGCTGTGGTGTTTGATCGGCTGGGGTAGTAGGGCCAAATACGGCAATGGAACTCGGCCAAAATATTTTTTTGAGGTAGCCCTCTTTTGCGAGGTCCAAGATGGTGAACAAGCCCTCCATATTCAATTTCCAGGCAAAGTCCGGGTTTTTTTCTGCAGTGGCCGATAAAAGAGCAGCTAGTAAATAGACTTGCTCAATTTTTTGTTCGATGACATAAGCCCTGACTTGCTCGCGATCTAGTGCATCAAGCTTTATATAAGGGCCATCTTGTAAAATTTCAGGACAGGTGTCTCTGAGGTCTGCAGCCACTACTGCTTGGTTACCAAATTTAGTTCGGAGCGCTAAAACGAGTTCGGTTCCGATTTGTCCGCAAGAACCAATAACCAAGATTTTTGTCATTTTGTTGAATTGATGTTGCAACAAAAATAATGTCTTTTCTGCATGCGTCTTGAAAAAGTAGTTTTTTCATCAACAGAAAACTGATCAAAATCATTTGTTGCAGTCGTTGATTCGTTTAGTTTTGTCCTAACTAAAACTGAAAACAATGCCATTTTATCACAAATTGGGTCAAATTCCTCACAAGCGACACACTGTTTTTCGCCAGCCGGATGGGTCTATTTACCACGAACAACTCTTCGGAACCATTGGTTTTGACGGCATGTCCTCGTTGCTATACCATATTCAACCACCAACTGTAGTTAAGAAAGTTGGAGCTCAGAAAAATATTGCCCCTGAAATCGCCATTCAAAAAAATATGTTGATGCGCAGTTTCAGAGGTTATGATTTGAAACCAAACCCTGATTATGTCGAGAGCCGTGTTCCGGTGTTGGTGAATTCAGATGTTTATATCGAGCTTGCTGCGCCTTCTGCTTCTATGAAAGATTATTTCTACAAGAATGCAGATGCAGATGAGATCATCTTTATTCATAAAGGTTCTGGTAAATTGCGTACTCAACTCGGCAACATTGATTTTGCTTACGGAGATTACCTCGTGATTCCGCGCGGTATGATTTATCAGTTAGAATTCAATGACGAAAACAACCGTTTGTTTATCATACAGTCGTTTCATCCTGTTTACACTCCTAAGCGTTACAGAAATTGGTTTGGACAATTGCTAGAGCATTCTCCATTCTGCGAGCGCGACATCAGAGCACCACATGAATTGGAAACTCATAATGAAGAAGGTGATTTTCTGATCCGTATTAAAAAGCAAGATGTTTTGTACGATTACACGTATGCGCATCATCCTTTTAATGTTGTTGGTTGGGACGGCTATAACTATCCTTATGCGTTCTCCATCCATGACTTCGAACCAATAACGGGGCGTGTACACCAACCACCACCGGTACATCAAACTTTTGAAACGTCGGCGTTTGTCGTGTGCTCATTTGTGCCGCGTCTTTACGACTATCATCCGGATTCCATTCCGGCACCATACAACCACTCTAATATTGACTCCGATGAAGTGCTTTATTATGTAGATGGTGATTTCATGAGCCGCAATAACATCGAAAAAGGACAAATTACCTTGCATCCGGCAGGTATTCCGCATGGCCCGCATCCAGGAGCTTATGAAAGAAGTATCGGAAAAACAGAAACGGAAGAACTCGCTGTGATGGTCGATACCTTTAAGCCGCTTTGTTTGACCAAACGTGCTTTAGAAATTGAATTGCCAGATTACATGTTCTCTTGGCAGCATTAACTCGGCTTTAATCCCTAATTTTGACTTAAATTCACCTTTATGGCAGAGATTAAAAATTTAAAAGACATCCAAAACTACGACTACAGTCTAGAAAAAATATTTCACGACGCTGAAGATTTTCTTCCTTTACTCGGCACCGACTACGTTGAACTTTATGTAGGCAACGCCAAGCAAAGTGCACATTACTACAAAACTGCTTTCGGTTTTCAGTCAGAGGCCTATGCTGGTCTTGAAACAGGCATGAAAGACCGCGTATCGTATGTGCTCAAGCAAGATAAAATCAGACTCGTACTGACCACTCCATTAAAAGAAGATGGTGAACTCAATGCACACATTAATAAGCACGGAGACGGTGTTAAAGTGGTGGCACTTTGGGTTGAGGATGCTACAAAAGCATTTGAAGAAACTACAAAGCGCGGCGCAAAACCTTATATGCAACCAACTCGTGAAGAAGACGAAAATGGTTATGTAGTTCGATCGGGAATCTATACTTACGGCGAAACCGTTCATATTTTCGTAGAGCGTAAGAACTACAACGGCATCTTTTTACCGGGCTACAAAAAGTGGGAATCGCATTACAACCCTGAGCCAGTTGGGCTTAAGTTTATTGACCACATGGTAGGGAATGTAGGTTGGAATGAAATGAATGACTGGGTAAAATTCTATGGCAAGGTCATGGGTTTTGCGCAAATTGTTTCTTTCGACGACAAAGACATTTCTACAGACTACACAGCCTTGATGTCTAAAGTGATGTCTAACGGAAACGGCCGCATTAAATTTCCAATCAATGAGCCAGCCGAAGGCAAGAAAAAGTCTCAAATTGAAGAATACATTGATTTTTACAATGGCCCGGGTGTACAACACATCGCCGTTGCTACTAATGATATCGTAGCCACTGTATCTGCCATGCGCGATCGTGGGGTTGAGTTTTTGTATGTTCCAGAAACTTACTATGACGATTTACTTGATCGCGTGGGTGCCATCGATGAAGATGTTGAACTCTTGAAGTCTCATGGCATTCTCATTGACCGCGACGACGAAGGTTACTTATTACAACTCTTCACCAAGCCAGTCGTGGATCGCCCAACGATGTTCTTTGAAATTATCCAAAGAAAAGGTGCGCAATCTTTCGGAAAAGGAAACTTTAAGGCTTTATTTGAAGCCATCGAACGCGAACAAGAAAACAGAGGAACACTCTAATTAAAAATACTGATTCAATAAAAAAGGGGGCCAGCGCCCCCTTTTTTTATTGATTTATTTTCAAGTTTAGATGCTGTTCAAAACTGCAGCGAGCTCCTCATAAATCCCAGCTTGCTTGTTATCGTTGTAAGCTTTCTGAATGGCTTCTACAATCTGAGCAATTTCAGTCACTCCGTTAGACTTCAGGTCGTTCATAACGGCTTGAATCACGTCGGGTCTTGGTCCCCAAGTAAATACTTCTTGAAGCTGTTCATCCAAACAAATCAATTTCGGAATAGACCTTCCTCCATTCGTTAAATAAGCATCCATGACCTTA
>JBILTD010000248.1:0-2533 GCA_044371695.1 Crocinitomicaceae bacterium
CCGCCTACTTTGAGTTGAGCCAATAATTCTTGCGGAACATCTGGCGCACCACAAGTTACCAGAATACGGTCATAGGGTGCGTACACTTTGTTACCCTTGTAGCCATCGCCAAAAAACAAGCTCGCATTGAAACGAAAAAAGTCAAGTATGCGGCGTGCAGCAACATGCAATGGCTGGTGTCTTTCAATGGAATAAACCCTTGCGCCCAACTGGCACAAAATACAGGTTTGAAAACCCGAACCTGTTCCAATTTCAAGGACCTTCATGCTTTTTTCAAGCTCCAATAACTGCGTTTGGAAGGCAACCGTGAATGGATGCGAAATCGTTTGACCCGAACCTATTTGAAAAGCCATATTGGTGTAGGCCTGTTCATCAAAAGCGAGGTCTAAGAAAAAATGCCGCGGAATGGCATTGAACGCATCTAGAATCTTGGTGTCATGGATGCCCATGGTCGCTAATTCTTCAATGAGTTGCCTGCGTCTGCCTTTGTGTTTAAAGGTGTCTTTTAAGTGCTCCATAAATAATACTTAGAGCGCGACACCAACCGGACAGTGGTCCGAACCTAATATGTCGTTCAAAATATAAGCTTCTTTAATAGCTGACTGCAAGGCGGCACTGGCTAAGAAATAATCAATGCGCCAGCCTACATTTTTTTGACGGGCACCTGCGCGGTAACTCCACCACGAGTATTTGACAGTATCTGGGTTGAGGGTTCTAAATGTATCAATAAGACCTGCACCGACATAAGCATTCATACCATCAATTTCTTCTTGCATATAACCAGCTGCCTTGTTGTAATTTTCTTTTGGGCGTGCCAAATCGATGGCCTGATGCGCCACATTGAAGTCTCCGCAGACCAAAACCGGTTTTTGTTGCTCTAGGTTTTTAAGATAGCTCAGGAAGGCGGCATCCCAAGTTTGACGGTAAGCCAAACGCAATAACTCGCTGCCTGAATTAGGCACATAAACGGTTATCAAAAAAAAGTTGTCGAATTCAGCACAAATAACACGCCCTTCGTTATCGTGTTCTGCAATGCCTATACCGTAAGTGACATTGAGCGGCATTTCTTTACTAAGGATTGCTGTCCCCGAATATCCTTTTCGTTCAGCACTTGAAGCAAAAACATGATATCCTTTCAAGCTTGAAACCGCATCTTGCACCTGTTCTGGGGTGGCTTTGGTTTCTTGTAGACAAATGATATCGGGGTTAAGCGCTTGCATATCAGTAATAAAGGTTTTGCCTACTACTGCGCGAATGCCGTTTACGTTAAAGGAAATGATGTTCATGCTGGTTATTTAACTTCAAATTTACTAAAATTTGAGGCGCAAAAAGCTGTACAAAAGCGGTATTTGCTCTTGCTGACCCATGAAATACCTGAGTTCCTGACCTAACTGCAAAACAGGCCCACAGTGCTTGATATAACCCAAGGTTAAGGAAGAAAAAACAGTCTCTCCAAAACTACTCACTATTTGATGAGGGTCATAAAACGCCTCGGCTCTGGCATTCACGCACCAATCATGATCAAAAGTTTTTCTGAGTTGAAAATTGGCTTGCCCCCACCAAAGATTTTGCTGTTGTTGCCTTTGCATGCCTGCAAATCCACACACTTGAAACTCATAAGTTCCCTGCTTATAATTCGCATTGACTTCCTGAAAGTAGCGCCAACGATTCAAGGCCAACTCCGGTGGGATTTTTCCTATTGGCGCGACATCGCCATAAAAATGACTCCAATTGAGGTTCCAAGTGTCAAATTTCCATTGAAACAATGCGCCGATACTCGGGCGCACTTGCGTAAAATTGAGTCTTTGCCAACCATTGGTGAGGAATAATTGTGAAGTGAATTTATCCGACCAAAGTTGTGTCCAGCGCAAACCAGCAACATAGTAAGGGACATATTCAGCAGATAAACTACGGGTATATAAAAGTTGATCAACCCCGCGTGGCGTTTCTTGCGTGTATGGCGAACTGAAACTACCATATGCCACTTTAGTTTTCTTGACATTCAGCTCAGCATAGGCCTCATAGACATTGCGGCGCCAAAAAGCTTCGCTTGCATAATTGCGGCGCATGTAAGAACCCATAGCCGGAGCAAAATGAAGCGTCAAATGCTTATACTCCTGCCTAAATTCAAGCTCAAACAAATTGACATCCATTTGATTTACTGCTGCGTGCGAAACCAAAAATGGCAAGGTGTCTTTACCATAAAGGCTACTGGCTAAATAAGTATCATAAGTACCGTGAATAGAAAATTGTCCGAAGCAAGAGATGGCACTGAACAACGATATGATAACTGGATATAAATTAGATTGAGATAAAAGAAAGGTGTGCTTTTTCAAAATAGAATTCATTTCATCATTATTTTAAGTCAAATTGACGCTTATTTTTTATTCATGTCAATCAATCTCCTCAATTCCCCAAAATGCTCACTATTGAACCACAACCTTTCCAGCGCTGTATTCATTCTTGAGTAATAAACTTGGGAGGCCCTTCAAATAAAGGTTACCAACACTGTGTAATTGGGCTTTTACCAATA
>JBILTD010000249.1:0-2525 GCA_044371695.1 Crocinitomicaceae bacterium
CCGCATTGAGAATACTAGGTGCATTGCGTTCGCTGAGTTGCCCTTTGATGCCTTTGCTTCTTGCTAAGTTGTCTGTAAACGCCTTGTTTGGATCATGGCAACTTGCACAAGAAATACTGCCATCCAAAGACAAGCGCTTGTCAAAAAAAAGTTGTCTGCCTAGGGCAATTTTTGCCAGACTTTGAGGATTATCTGAAGGCGTAGGAACAACGATACTTGCATTGAGGTCTTGACTTGAGCCGCAGCGAAGGATGCCGAACCCGAGTAAAATAATTGTGGCGCAAATACCAAATGCCTTTGTCATTAGAAATACAAACGCTGAGTCTGTGAGCTTGTGGAGCTGCTGATTTTCAATAAATAAATGCCATGTGGGAAGGCCGCACTATTCATTTCAAATTGGGCTTGTTGCAGTTCTTTGCTCAGTAAAATTTTGCCTTGTGCATCGGAAATTTCTAAATGTGTAGGCTTGTTCATTTCTAACCCAGTAATTTGTAGTAGTCCGTTGTTATTGAAAATTTTAATTTGGCTTTGTCCTATATTTTCAATGCTTGCTTCGGCATCTAGAACAAAGACGTTTTGTGTATTGACATTTTGCATAACGGTCACGTTTAGCCCCGTTTCTTCGTGCAGAATGCCTACACTTGCTAGCGTAATGTTATTGAGCCAACGATCAACGTGGCAATTGAGGTGCAGGTCAATTTGGTTGCCTAAATTGGTTTGAATCACGGGCATCCCGACTAATTGTTGGTTGTTGTTACCGAGGTTATGTAGTTCAAAATAACTATTTGGAACGTTATCGTTGTTGGAGTCAGCTTTGCCCCCAACTATCATGTGCATGTAGCCAAAAGACCAACCCCAATACATAGAGGGCATTTGGAAACTGAGTGGGTGCGTTTCGGGGTAAGTCGAAATGTCTTGCGCCAAAGCCCCGGCTTGCGTATTGTAGCGTTTTGGAACCCCAACAGTAAAACCAATAGAGTCAATTTGATTGACATTTAAGTACCCTAAATAAAGGGCAAAATTTGTCGGGGTGACCAACCAAATATCTGTGGCAAGGTGCGTAATTTGGCCGTTATCATGAAATAATTTGACATCAGAGATATAATAATTGAAGTGTTCAAGTTCAACTACAACGCCGTCATTGCCAGTGTAGTTTTGCAGCAATTGAAAGTCTTGATTCTGAAACTTAGGCTGCAAGTTGAGGAAGATGTTTTTCTGGGCGAAAATTAAATTTACACAGCAAAGCAGGGAAAATAGAACTAGACTTTTTTTCATAGCGGCTTTCTGAAAATATATAAAATTTCGCTTTCCATTAAGCGAAAACGAGCAATTTGTTCTGCGGAATAATGCTGATGAAAATCGAAAATTTCTGTTTGAAAACCAACCGCTTCTGGATAACTCGGATAGTCTTTACCAAATAAACGGACGTGATCTTTTTGCCAAAAATGTTTTTCGCGCTCGGCAGGGCTGGTTATGCTTGGGTCTTCGTAAGTGTGTTCGCGGTTGAAATCTTGGGGCACTTGCATAATGGCCCAACCACCAGGTTTTAAGACTCTAAATAGTTCTGACATACACTGCTTCGGGTCATCGACGTGCTCCATGACATGATTACAAAATACGACATCAAAGCGCTCATTTTCTAGAGGGATTTGGTGTAAATCGAAATGCAAGTCAGCAATAGGAGACACGAGGTCTGCAGTGAGGTAATCTAGGTTTTTTTGAGCTTTAAAACGGTCAATAAAACATTGTTCAGGGGCCATGTGGAGTACGGCCAAGCGCTCTTGGGTAAAAAACGACGAGTGGTTTTTGAGATAAAGCCACATTAAGCGATGGCGTTCTAACGTGAGGTCATAGGGGCAAAGTACGTTTTCGCGGTGCGCTACTTCAGATCCATAAGACAAAAACTTAGAAAAAGATTTTTCACATACCGGGCAACTGACAGCCTCTCCTTTATATAAAACGGGAGCAACTAAACGAAAAAGATAGCTCAGCCGAATAAGCAAAGGCCTCGGGAGCTTATTAAGGAGATATTTGTAGAGTTTCTTCACGTACCAAAGTTAAACTTTTCAAAAGAGAATATCGCTACTTTTGTAGCAAATCACGCTATGAAAATCAAGCCTTTATTCCTCTTTTTCTGCATCCTCATGAATTTAGATTTCCTTGCTCAAGAACCTGTTGCTCCTCAAATTGATTACAAACTCGAGCAACACGGCCACCAAAGGAATGATCCATACTACTGGATGCGCAACCGAGACACAGAGCCAGTACTGAGTTATTTAAAAGCTGAAAACGCTTATGCAGAAACCTATTTCAAGGCACTCAGCCCTTTAGTAAATAGCTTACTCAACGAATTTGAAGCACGCATAGATCCCAATGAAACAAGTGCTCCTTATGTGATCAATGGTTATCAATATCAGTCACGCAATGTTGAGGGCCAAGATTACCAACAGATTTACCGCTATGAATTGGACGGAAAAGCGGTCTTATTTTTTGACGAAAACCTCCGAGCCAAAGACAAACCCTTC
>JBILTD010000250.1:0-2519 GCA_044371695.1 Crocinitomicaceae bacterium
TATGGTATTGGTTATCTAGGCAACCCGACTTGGTTAAGAAAATTTGGCGCAAAACCCGATAAAATTGATAAATGGCAAGGTCAAATTCAACGGTATGGAAGTTGGATGGCTTTGTTGTGTTGGCTTCCTTTTGTAGGCGATCTTATCGGAATAGGCTTGGGGTTCTTTCGGGCGCCGTGGCTTCCGACGTTTATCTTGATTACCGTAGGAAAGTTTGTCCGCTATGCAATAGTAACGTTGCTTTACTTTCTTTAATTCTGAGTTTGTAAATACCTCTCTAATGGATCAATCTGATCCATCAAATCTTGCCGGCTCGTTCTCAGCCAAATATCAGGGATAATGGGGGGCAAAACTTTTTCTTTGATATGTAAAGGAGTGAATTTTAGAGTAGAAACAATCACACTCATTTGAGAATGAGTAAGGGTCAGCCCTGCAGGATTCCCGAAGGTGCCGCCCATACCGCCCATACAAGTTGATCCTATAATATCTCCTCGATCGATGTGCTTGAACCAAGCGGCAAATATTACAGATGCCGACATCGAATTACCATTTAAAACCAGTGAACATTTTCCCTTGTAAGTATAATTGCGTTCATTGGACGGAACATAATCATACAAAATAGTATGGGTGGTGCCTTTGGGCATAAGGTAGAAGTCATATTCTTTTGAAATCAGCCCATTAGGGTATACATTTTTGGCTCTATTCACAAATTGCATTTGCTGCAATGGGCTCAATAAAGCAAAGCGGTCATAATTACTTCTTTTATACAAGTAATTGGTTTGAACGGGAACCCTTTTGACATTGATATAACTGAATAAATACTCCTCCGCTCGAAGATAGCCACCAAGATTATCTCTTAAATCAATATAGATGCTTTCACATTTGCGGCTTTCCACCGCAGTAAAAAACGCATCTATTTTCTTTTGAAAGAAGGGTAATGATAGCGGCTCAAAAGACGCGATCGTCAAAACTCCACGATTCTTTTCATCAAAATAAAAACTTACTTCATCATCTGCTTGCCCGCTTATGCTTTCCAAGAAGTATTTCCAAGTAGACACATATGGAACAGTTGTAATTACTGTATCTCCCGATGACTTTACAACTTTAAACAGCGCAGCTTTAGGTGCTTTTAAACTCATTTGAAGCAGGTTGTAGACAACGCCAATATAATCCAATGCAACTTCATCTTGCGCCTCTTTTGCAGCTCCTTCGCACATACTGAGTTGTAGTGCGATGTCATAAAGTGTTTGAATAGGGTACTGATCTACCGCTAATAATTCATCGGCTACTTCTAGACTGTCTGAATATCCACCATAGATATAAAACTTACCTTCAATTTGTGTAACGAAGAAAGGGAGTACTTTTCTATTTGCATTCACCTGATAAAGAAAGTCCCTAGGATTGAGCCCAGTGTGCGAATCTTTCAAAGAATTTAGATAGGTATTGATTACCAACATAAACTCTAATATTGTGAGTGGTTTTTCACAAGCTAACTTTGCATTTTGAAAAGCATCAATTAATGCAGTCGTTGAGGTATAATAGGTCGGATTGGGGTGTGTTTGTAAGATGTGCTTGTGTAATTGAAGTAAATCAGCTTGCATCGCGTCAACACACAAATAAGTGGTCGCAACAAGTTGTTTCTTTGGCTTAAAGACCGATACGCAATCTTGGGCTTGAGCACTAAGGCTCATTGAAATCAATAGAAAGGCCAAGAATAATTTATGCATAGCTCCTTAATACGTAATATTTGTAATTTTGTTTGATGATGCGTCAAAAATACACATTCCTGCTCACAGGATTTTTGCTTGTAATATTTACTGCCTGCGAACAAGACAACAAAGCTTATTGTTCTTGTTTAGAACAAGCCAATAAAGTCAATGAATTGAGTGCAGTTATTTGGTCGGGAGGGGCAACCCAACAAGATACACTTGCACTTAAAAAGGCCTTGGCAACAAAAGATAAACTGTGTCAGAGCATTCAACAGAGCAAGGACAACGCCATTCAGGAATTGAAGGGGACTTGCAAGTAAAACCAAAAGCCATTGTACTCATCGCCGGCGGAACTGGTCTAATTGGCCAAAGACTAAAGCAACTTTTAGAAAATAAGGGGCATACCGTATTGGTGCTCACACGACGGCCGAAAGCAAACCATGAAGTTTTTTGGGACCCAAGTCAAAAGCAAATTGACATTGAGAAGTTAACGACGGTTCAGTGTATTATTAATTTGTGTGGAGAAAATATTGGAGCGGCACGTTGGACAGCTTCACGCAAGGCTGTGCTCATCAAATCAAGGGTAGAACCCGCCGAGTTCTTGGCTTCAATGCTAGACAAATTTCCGTCATTGAACTACTACATTGGAGCTTCAGGTGTCAATTGTTATGCGGCTGAAACGGGTGTAGTCTATCATGAAAGTGCGCCATACGGACAAGACTTCTTATCTGATGTAGTACAGGAATGGGAAAAAGCCCATCAGGAAGTTTTGAATAAAGTCAGGGGTTCGGTTTTACGTATAGCCATGGT
>JBILTD010000080.1:0-7911 GCA_044371695.1 Crocinitomicaceae bacterium
TTGGGCTAATAACCTCATGACACTTGCCGATTCTTCCATTCAAGCGGATCCTTATAAATTTTATACCTACACGCAGTTTCTCAATGGTCTCACTACGGCGGTTACAGGCGGTGGTGGGCCTGGTGGAGGTCAAAGCATTCCAGGTATTAAAGCTTTAATGGATGCACGCGCACAGTTTTTTAGTACAAATGCATCTTATCTTTTAAGTGCTCCAAGTATCATTAACCATGGTACTACAACGGCAAATCCAATCTACGGTTCTACAATTACCATTACCGCTCAAGTTTCTAATGAAACTGCTGTTTATTTAGGTTACCGAACAGATCATACTTTGAAGTTCAATAGAATTCAAATGTATGACGACGGTGCCCACAATGACGGCCTGGCAGGTGACCACCTTTACGGTGCCAGTTTTCCTGTGAATGGCCTAACTATTGAGTATTATATTTACGCCGATAACAATAATGCTGGCTTGTTTTCTCCTGCCCGCGCCGAGCATGAATACCATACACTTTCAGTTAGTTTTCCAGCGCCAAACGTCGGTGCAATCCTGATCAATGAAGTCCTAGCGTCTAATTCAACTACTAACCTAGATCCAAATGGTCAGGCAGAAGATTGGGTAGAACTTGTCAATACCACGAGTGCTCCGATAGATTTAGCTGGCTTTTATTTATCCGATGACCCCATGAATTTAATGGAATGGCCTATACCGGCCGGAACAATTATTCCTGCAAATGGCTATTTATTGGTTTGGGCAGACAACGACGTGAATGAAAGTGGTTTGCATAGTAATTTTAAATTGAGCAGCGCCGGAGAATACGTTTCACTGTCATTAGGATTGTCGGTTTATGATCAAGTTACTTTTGGTGCGCAAAGCCCTGATATTTCTTACGCACGTTGCCCTGATGCAGGTTTAAACTTTGCTCAAGTGACCCCATCACCTTTGGCAGTCAATACTTGTGATGCTGGTGTACTCGAACAAACGCTGCAGGTTCAGGTCTATCCAAACCCATTCCAAGACGAGCTTTTCATTGATAATCAAGAAAATGGCGCTAAACTTCAAATCTTGGATATCAATGGCCGCGTACTTTTGAATCAAGACCTGCCCTTAGGCAAACTAATTATTCCTACTCAATCTTGGTCGAGTGGTTTGTATGTCGTTCAAATTGAGCAGGCCCAATTCAAACAAACGCTTAAAATAGTGAAGTAAGGAAAAGAATCCTTGTGGCTATATTTAATAGAACCCCTGCATAGAGTAGGGGTTCTTTTTTTAACGTTTTTTCTTGGGTTTACCGTACTTCTCTTGCATGGCTTTTTTGTGATTGTAGCGTACGTTAACCTTCTTATTTTTGGCCTTTTTCTCGTGGAAGGATGCGCCTACGTTATCGCGTTTTGGTAGTTTGATTAACTTACCTGGAATGGCCAACTTTGGTTTTTCGAACTCCAAAATTTCCTCTGTGAAAAGAACTTCTTCGGGAACAGCCGAATATACAAGTTTCTTTTGCATCAATGCCTCAGTAGCCACCATTGTAGCCGCGTCTTTTTCAGAGACAAAAGTGACGGCAAGTCCATTTTTATCTGCTCGTCCAGTTCGTCCAATCCGGTGGATGTAGTTTTCCGTATTCTCAGGAAGGTCAAAATTGATGACTTGCGTGACATCTGTTACATCGATACCCCGTGCAATCAAGTCGGTGGCAATCAGGATCTTGATTTCTCCATTTTGAAACTGCTGTACGGTTTGAAAACGGAAGTTTTGTGCTTTATTGGAATGAATGATCCCGAGTTCAGTAGGGTAGTCTTCGGTAATTGTGTCGTAGAGGAAGTCCGCTAAAGTGCGCGAACTGACAAAGATGAGTATTTTATCAGTGTCTGTACTTTGTTGCAAAAGGTGCTTGAGTAAAGCAACTTTTGACAAGAAATTTGGAACTTCAAAAAGCTGTTGGTCAATTTTATCTAGCGGAGCGCCTGCGCGTGCTGCTTCAATCCGAGCAGGGTTTAAGAGCTGGGCGTCAAGAAAGTCGGCAACCTCTTCAGAAAGCGTTGCTGAAAACACCATGGTTTGTCTTTTCGGAGGCAAAAATTCAAAAATACGCAAGAGCTGTGGTCTGAAACCTAAACTGAGTGTCTCATCAACTTCATCGATTACAACTTTTTTAATATCCTTCAGTTGTAAAGAACCACTTGCTGCTAAGTCAATAATGCGCCCAGGAGTTCCTACGAGCACATCTAAGCCCTGCAAGACCATCGCCACTTGTGTATTCATGTTGGTGCCGCCATAAACGCCCCCAACGGCCACATTCATATAAGGAGTTAGTTTTTCTACTTCACTTACTACTTGCGTCACGAGTTCACGTGTCGGGACAATGATTAAGATTTGTGGATGCGGATCTTTTGAGAATTTCCACATACACAAACAAGGTAATAGATAGGCCAAGGTTTTGCCTGTTCCTGTTTGAGCAATACCGATGGTGTCTCTACCAGACATCATGACATTAAAACTTGCTGCCTGTATGGTAGTTGGTGTTTGATAGCCTAAATCAGTTAAGGCGTTTCGGATTGGTTTTTTTAAATTGAGTTCTTCAAATGTCATGGGTGCAAAGATGCCAAAAAATAAGGAGCAAAAAAAAAGACGCTGTATGAGCGTCTTTTTTATAATGGGTTTAATTTGAGTGCCAAGTTGGTTTATTCGTGCTTGTCTTGGTGTGCTTTGCCACCTTCTTGCATTTTTTCTTGACGTTGTTCTTTTAGTTCTTTTCTGAACTCTTCAAACTGTGCTGCGGTTAAAACATTTTTAAGCATTTCAATTCTTGCTTCTTGATTGGAGCGGATGATTTCCTTTTTTTGTTCTTCAGTAAAGTCACTAGAAAGAATGCCGTCGTTTTTTTGGGCAATACCGAGATTGATGGTATAGACCTGTTCTTTTTGAATATCGGTTAATTGGAGCTCAGCAACCATTTTTTCAGTAAGGAATTTAGCGCGCTGTTCTGGGCTCTGCTGTTCATTATTAGTGCTTTTCGCAGGGGATTGTGCAAAAGACAAAGCTGTAAGCATCAAACTGAAAGAGAGCAGGAGTAACTTTTTCATAAGAACGTATTTATTAAAACTTTCAACGAATTTACATAAAAATGTTGTAAGTATTTTGCTAGTCATCTGAGGCTTTCGCTTAACTTCGTGTATCCATGAGAATTGTAGCAGAAACAACTTCATTGAAACGAAAGTACGAGCAAGAAGTTGCTTCGCGCTCTGAATTTGGTTTTTTTGAGCAGCTTTGGGTGCAGGATGCCTTGCATGTAAACTGGTGTTATTTGCAAAATAATACAGGAGAATTACTCCTGCGACTTCCTTTTTCGAGGAAATTTGGCGCCAAAGCGTACTTGCAACCCTTGTTCATGCGAGAACTTTGTTTGTTGCAGCAAGCTCAAAAAAAAGAGGTGCTGAATTTCCTCCGAAGAAAAGGTCTGTTGCACCTGAATCTTGCCGGATCATTACTTGAGGCATCTAATAAGGGTGTTTATCAAATTTTAAAATGGAAGCAGGGTATTGAAGAAATTAGATCCGGCTATTCGGACAATTTAAAGCGCGTATTAAAGAAAACAACAAGTCTCCAACTTGAATCTATTAATTATCAAGCTTTTCAAGCTTTTTTTGTGACTCAAAAAGGTGAGAACCTAGGAAAATTAAATGCAGCTGCTTGGCAACGACTCTCGCATTTATTTCTTCAAGCACAAAAGGAAAATGCAGCCAATTGTTATGGGGCTTATGATCAAGGGGTTTTAGTAGCTGCAGCTTTGTTTTTTAACTGGGACGACAAGCTTTACTTTATGAAAGGCACCCTAAATGCTGCCGGAAAAAACAGTGGGGCCCTCGTGTTTATCCTTGATGCCGTATTGGAAAAAAGTGCAACCACGCATCACTCCTTAGATTTCATTGGCTCCAACCAAGAAAGTATCGCGCAATTTTATCGGAAATTTGGCGCCAATGATGCTTATTATCAGGTTGTGAAGGGTTTGTTTCCTTTCGTCTGATTACTTTTCGATTTCGAGTGGTCGTTTGTATTCGTCAAGTTCTTTCCTAATTCAGATCAACGAAACAAGAGCTCATCTACAAATAACCAAGTTGGATTTCCTGCACCTAAATGCCATGAAGGCAATTTACCAGGGTTGCTAATTGTATATTTTAAATACTTGTATTTTATATTTTTATCGTTTTCTATCTGAATAATTACTTCAGATTTAAGTGGGCTTTTGTCTGTCGCAGTTGCAACAGGAAGCGTCTTTTGTGCCACTACAAAATAGGTCTTGCCATCAAGGCTCGCTTCAACTTGAATAGCACTCGGGGCAAAAATCCAAGATTTGTGATCTCGGATAAAAGACACACCAACTTCAGAAATGCTGCGGGCTTCTTTGAAGGTAATGACCCCAACCACATCTTGCTGATAAAATCCTTGGTAATCACCGGTTCTGAATTCATTGCCACCGCGTAGGCCGTCAATAAGCGCAGCAGGCCCAGAGGCTGCATACTGATTGGAATATTTGCTTTGTAATTCAAACTGGATATCCGGATTTTTTTTAATGAAGTTAGCGGTAACCGTTGGGCTCGTGAAATTGCTTAAATTTTTAACATTTGCAGCTTGTGTGCTCGCCTTGATACTGATGCTCGTATTTTCTTTGATGTAAAATGGTTTTTGATAGACTTTCCATTCATCGCTGTTCATTTGAAAATAGTACACAATTGTATTTTTTTCACTGAGTAGTTGAGCGCTTCCAATTTCAATCAATAATGAATCATTAAAGACACGTTGCTCTGTCTTGATGAAAGGAACTGGAGTAATTACTTCAGGTAAATGAATGGTATTCGTATTTTGCTTGGTCGTTGGTTTCTTTGGGCTTGCACCCATTTCAAATTGTAAAAGACCACCTTGCATGAGTTGTTCGTGGCTAATTTGAAGATCTGTAAGACTTTGTCCATTCCAAAGCACCTCTTGCACATAGCAATTAGTGGCGCTCTGATTATTGCATTTAATTTGGATACTCTTTCCGTTCTCTAGACGAATGGTCGCACTATTGAGATTAGGTCTTCCGATTTGATAAACGGGTTTTCCAGGAGCAATTGGGTAAAGCCCAAGCGAACTCATGACATACCAGGCGCTCATTTGACCGCAATCTTCATTGCCAGCCAAGCCATCAGGTGCATTTTGATACATTTCTTTTAAAATGCGGTCCACATAAAGCTGCGTTTTATAAGGTGCATTTGTGAAGTTGTACAAATAGGCCATATGATGCGAAGGTTCATTGCCGTGAGCATATTGGCCAATGAGGCCAGTGATATCAGCTTGTTCACGGCCTGAAAGCTTCATGTCAGTTGTAAAAAGGCGGTCAAGCCATGTTTCAAGAGAATCTGGACCGCCAAGCAGCTGAGTCAAGAGTTCGATGTGTTGAGGCGCATACAAAGAATATTGCCAAGAGTTGGCCTCTGTATAGTTGAAATTGACTTCTGAAGGGTCAAAAGGGCCGTACCATTGTGCACCCCTGCGCGCGCGCATGAATTTGGAATTGGGGTCATAGAGGTTGATGAAATTGTAGCTGCGCTTTTCAAATTCGGCAGCCAATTCTTTGACGCCCATTGCTTTGGCCATTTCCGAGATACAAAAATCATCGTAGGCATATTCAAGGGTTCTAGAAACCGACTCGGGTTCATCAGCAGAACTGATTAAACCATTTTTAGCATAGGCTACTTTTCCAAATTCATTGGCTTTTGCAGTAGAAACCATGGCTTTTAACGCCAACTTTGCATCGAAGTCGCGGATTCCTTTGAGATAGGCGTCTGAAATAACACTCACGCTGTGATAGCCGATCATACATTCTGTTTCGCAGCCCGCAAGTTCCCAAACAGGGAGGTCACCACCTTGTTCGTATTGTCTGAGGAAGGTACGCACAAATGCCCCCGTTCTTTTTTGATCGATAATTGTAAATAAAGGATGGTTGGCACGGTAGGTATCCCACAAAGAAAACACAGTGTATTGTTGATCCTTGAGGTCCTTAAGTTGGTGAATTTTTTGATCCCGTCCACGGTAGCGGCCGTCTACGTCGCTCATGAGGTTAGGAGCAACCATACTGTGGTACAAGGCCGTATAAAAGTTGACTGCAACTTGGTTATCTGAGCTGTGTATTTGAATTTTACCCAGTTCCTGATTCCATTTCTGTACATTTTGATTGTAAACTTGTTGGATAGAAAAATGCGGAATTTCAGCCTGTAAATTTGTTTTTGCACCTGCCTCATCTACATTTGACATCCCAACGGTTATCGTTAACTCTTTGGTGTCTTGTGGGAATTCTAACAAGAGTTTGAGTTCGCCATTTACTTCTTTCAGAGTTGATGAAATAAAGGGGATGGAGCTACTCAGATAAAAATAAAAATGTTGTTGGTTGGCCCAGGCCTCTGAAACTCTGAAACCGCTCACATGTTGTTTATCAATGATATTAAAAGCGCCTTTCAGTAGCTTATCGCGGTAATTGAGGTCGATTAAGATGTACTTTTTTTCATTGGCGTTCAAAAAAGTATATTCATGAATACCCGAGCGTTCCAAACAAGAAAGCTTTGCCGTAATATTTTCGTCTTGGAGCAGCACTTCGTAGTAGCCAAGTCTAGCTACTTCGTCTTTATGTTCAAATCTAGAACCGTAGCCATTAGGGTCTTCAAATTTACCTTTCCACTTGACTTCGCCACTTTGTGGAACAATCAGTAAATCAGCGTAATCAGGCACGCCAGTTCCACTTAGGTGCGTATGACTGAAGCCGTAAATAATCGAATCTGAATAATGGTACCCACCGCAGCCATCCCAACCATCGTAACGTGTGTCTGGGCTCAGTTGCATCATGCCAAACGGAACGCAAACACCAGGAAAGGTGTGGCCATGTCCGCCTGTTCCGATCAAAGGATTCACAAGCATTGTTGGTGGTAGTGTCGTTTTTGATGGCGCTATGGAATGAGAAGGGGCTATTTTTTGCTGGGCCTTATCCGAGGCCGTTTGCAGATTGCCAATTTGAGCAAAAACAAGTTGTTGAAGGCCTAAAATGAGGCAGCTGAAAAGCAATTTATTCATGAATGAAATTTTCTTTTATTGAGTTGGCTAAAGGCCTTGATTTGTTTGCCGTAAAAATCCCAGATAATCAGGCCATGGTATTTGAATACCTTGAACTTGCTCTTTTTGCGCAAGCGGTAATTACGACCAAAATGTCGGTAAAGCGCCATGTGCGCTAAAAATATTTGCCAAGTTAGTGCAGGTTTGCCTTTCAATAAGAACTGAATGGCAGCAATTCCATCTAAGAGCATCCGAAAGAAGAGTAACACCAACATGAAGCGTTGTTGATTCTTGACGAGCATCCACAGGCTATTTCTAAAATTGAGATAGAGTTTTCTTGGGTTGTCGTAGTCGAGGGTGGCGCCCCCATAATGCCAAACAACAGCAGCTGGGATGCAATAGCAGCTTTTACCTTCTTTTGCCAAGCGCAGGCAAAGGTCGATTTCTTCCATGTGTGCAAAAAAATGTGCGTCAAAACCACCAACTAAATGAAAGTCATGGGCTCTGATCAGCATAGCCGCGCCGGAAGTCCAGGTCACTTGTTGTGGCCCTTGATATTGTAGTTCATCAGGTTCGCAAACATGCATGATGCGCCCGCGACAAAAAGGAAAATAAAAGTTGTCTAGATAACCACCTGCAGCCCCCGCATGTTCAAAATGCGTGGGTTGGCGATCGGCTAAAACTTTGGGCTGAACAGCAGCAGTTTCTGGGTGCGCAGCTAAATATTCAAGGAGGGGAGTGTCCCAGTTTGGGCTGAGGCGCACATCGCTGTTTAAAATAAAGTAGAATTCATACTGATCTTGAATGGTTTTGAGTGCTTCGTTATAGCC
>JBILTD010000082.1:0-7832 GCA_044371695.1 Crocinitomicaceae bacterium
CCAAGAAGAGACTCAAAATTTGCTCAATTCAGGCAGAACTTATAATTACTATACCTATGCCAATCAAGTCGATAATTACAATCAAGACAATTATCAGTTGCATTTTATTCATCGTTTCTCCAACAAACTTGATATGAATGTCGCTGCCCATTATACTTATGGAAGGGGTTATTATGAAGAATTTCGAAAAGAAGATGATCTTGCTGACTACGGCCTTGCTCCAGTTATTCTAGGATCAGATACCGTGAATCAGTCTGATATCATTAGAAGAAGATGGTTAGACAATCATTTTGTAGGTGTTGTTTACGGGCTCAATTACCAACCACTTTCAAACTTGAAGTTCACCTTTGGCGGAGCAGTAAATAGTTACTCAGGAGCTCATTTTGGCGAGCTTATCTGGGCACAATTTGCTTCAAATAGCCAAATCTATGACCGCTACTATGATAACGATGCCCTTAAGCAAGAGGCGAGTGCTTATCTCAAAACAAATTATCAAATTCAAAATTGGGACCTCACCCTGGATCTCCAATACCGCGGTATCAATTATCGCTTTTTAGGCGTTGATCAAGTGAGTGGCGTTCTGACAGATGTGACACAAACCGTTAATTATCATTTTTTTAACCCGAAGTTTGCTGTTGCAAAATCTTTTGAGCGCCAGCAAGTATTTGCATCGGTAGGCATTGCTAATCGCGAGCCAGTCCGTCGTGATTTCAGAGAAAGTACTCCTGCCAACCGTCCGGTACCAGAAACCATGTATGATTCAGAATTAGGCTATAAAATTACCGGCAAAAATTGGTTGGCTCAATCTAATCTTTATTTCATGTATTACCAAAACCAATTAGTACTAACTGGGCAAATTAACGATGTGGGTGGCTATACCCGAACCAATGTTGATCAAAGTTACCGTGCTGGTATCGAGCTCGAATTTCAGTATAATGTGACTAAACAAATTAAAATCAATAGCTCTACTGCATTGAGCCAAAACAAAATACGCAACTTCGTTGAATACGTTGATGTTTATTTAGACGATGAGCCGTACTATACTCAAATTCAAATTGAACATGGCCAAACTGATTTAGCCTTTTCTCCAAATTTTGTTCAATCCTTGTCAGTACAATACGCACCTATTCAATCTTTACAACTAGCTTTTCAAACCAAATATGTATCTAGACAATACCTTGATAATACCTCAAATGTGGCAAGAAGTCTGGATCCCTTTACCTTCAGTAATTTTTCCCTGAACTGGACCGTTAAACAAGATTTTGCGGAGGCTCTTGAATTAGGATTCATGGTTAACAATATGTTCAATGCACTCTATGCCAATAATGGCTACACGTTTAGCTACCAATACGCCGGACAAACCACAACAGAGAATTTTTATTACCCGCAAGCTGGTCGTCATTTTCTACTTCGAATGAGTCTCGCATTCTAAAACTCGTATCTTCGTAGAAAATATCTTTATGAAACTTTCTACACTCCTGGCCTCAGTACTTTTAGTCCATTCTTTTTCTGCTCAGGTTATTGAAAAACCCAAAGAAATTGAACCGGTTCAAGTGATAGAGGAAAACTTGATGCCACCGCCACCTGAAGTTGAGCAGACTGCTGGTGATCAAATAATAGAGATGACAACAGTTGAAGTTGCAGGCCCAAAAGCTGCCTCTTTTCCAGGAGGCCCAGATTCTTTAATGGCTTACTTAGCTACACAAGTGGAGGTTTTTATCTTACAAGATACCAATGAAATATTTCCATTCGGAGAGCAAGTTTTTGTCGTATTTGAGGTTGGCACTGACGGTGAGATTCTCAATCCTAAAGTAGAATTAGGTTATGACGCTTTTCTTGATTCAGCGGCCTTGCGAATTATTAGAGAAATGCCAAAATGGGAGCCAGCTACAAACGAGCTAGATGAACCAGTGGTTTCTACCAACCGTGTCACCATAACTTTTGATTTATTCTTAGGTGAGGAAATGTCTGATTTTGAAGATTGGGAGGAATCAGACGAAACGCAATTTAAAACACATCTAGCAAGTTTTGAATTTGGTACAAGTATCAATACCAATGCCATGTTTGGTTTTGATCCCAATTTTGCAAATAATCCTGAGTGGGAAAACATGCCGTTAAAGAGTTCGGTTTTTAACATGAACCTTTTTTCCTACAAATTCAAGCTCATCGATCAATATTTAGGACTTGCTACGGGCTACGGCTTTAATTTTACAAATACGGAATTCAATGCACCTTATACGCTACAACACACCGATAATTCGGTTAGTGCTGTTTTAGATACCATGCAATCCTTTAAGCGCAATGCTCTTTACGGCGTATATTTCACCGTTCCAGTGATGTTTGAAATCACTAATAAGGGAAGTTTCAAAGATGCTTTCTATTTGAATTTTGGTGTGGTTGCGGGTGCCCGAATTTATAGTCACCAAAGACAAACCGGCTCCTATGAGAATGGCGATAAATTTGAATGGGTTACCAAGTCTAAATTTAATTTGAATCCTTTCATGCTCGATGCAACTGTTAGACTTGGTTATGGCCATTTCGGTGTCTTTGCGAATTATGCTTTACTGAGCACCTTCAAAAAAGACATGACCGCAGCGATTTATCCGATGCGCTTTGGGGTTTCTGTGAATATTCCTCAATAATAACTCAAGAAGGAATTAAGGAATTAAGGTCGTTTACAATTCATTAAAGAATAAAACTTCTGGGTTATTTCCTGCCAACCAAGACTTTGCATCCATCCTTTTCTTACCTTCCATTTGTAACTCTGTAACAAGTAAGCTCTCGTTATTTCCACAAGGGAATAAGATGCCATTGGAGTGTGCTACTGGCCCATCGTTTCTATGACAGCTGACCTCAGATAATTCTGATTCAAATATTTTAAATTGCACCCAATCATTTTTGGTCTGGGACCACAATTTACACCAAGCCCCTGGGTACGGATTCAGACCTCTAATTAGGTTGTGTAAATCTTGTGCCGAGTGGCTCCAATTGATGCTTGTATTTTCTTTAAACAGTTTGGGAGCAAGCGCGCTTTTTCCTTCAATGGCATGCTGTAATGTCGGCTGAATTTGACCTTCAGCCAATTCATTGGTTGTAAGCAGCGTAAGCTGGGCACCAACCTCTTGAAGCAGCTCATGCAATTCACCAACATTCATATTTGGCCCAATTTCAACCTCGGTTTGCTTGAGAATGGCTCCTGCATCAATTTGTTCATTGATTAAAAAGGTAGTTACACCTGTTTTGGTTTCGCCATTGATGATGGCCCAATTAATAGGAGCAGCCCCACGGTAGGCAGGGAGCAAGCTGGCGTGTAAGTTAAAGGTGCCTAGTGGCGGCAATTTCCAAACAACATCGGGCAACATACGAAAAGCGACTACTACAAATAGATCCGCGTTCCATTTATTAAGTTGTTCAATGAACTGTTCGTCTCTGAGTTTTTCGGGTTGGGCAAGATCTAATTTTTGGTCAAGCGCATACTGCTTTACAGCACTTTGGTGCATAAGTTGTCCGCGCCCCGCAGGTTTGTCTGCAACAGTCACTACACCAACAATTTCATGATGACTTCGATGGAGTTCGTCTAGAATGCGTACAGCAAATGCTGGCGTTCCCATAAAAACAATGCGCAATGACTTTTTCATACGGTTTTATTTTGCCAAGATACGTTTCTTAAATAAAGAATGGAAATGAGGCCGAGTAAGCCAAAATAGATGTACTCAACCGTCCAGATCCAAAAAATATCTAGGTTCCAAACCTTGATAAATAAGTAACAAAATAGGGCATAAACACCTACCGTAAAAAACTCAATGAGCATCGAATGCAGTGTGTTTCCACTACCGTGTATGGTTTGAAAGTACACAGAAATGAAACCAAAAATAAGAATAGAGACGGCAATCAGGCGTAATATATCAGCACTTTTTTGTACATAGGCTTCTGCCGGATTCACCATCCGAATCATCGTTTCTGGATATAGGACGGCGCCATGAAACGTTAACAACATAAAGCACAAAGTAAGGAATTGGATGCGTCGTTGAATGATTGGTATCTGCTCAAATTTTTTCGCACCGAGGTACTGTGAAATATAGGTTTTGGTTGTGCCCGCAAATCCCCATATCGGAACGAACGCCAAAAAATAAATGGATCTTATATTCTGAGAAACCGTCAAGTCAAAGGTTCCTTTTTGCTCGAGCCACGTGAAAAAAAGCGTCCAGGTTGCCAGTGCTGAAAAACCTTGAAGTAAGAGCGGACTGCCCACCTTGAGTAATTCCTTGAGTGAGCCAAGGTGCGGTTTAAAATAAGACAACAGTTGGTATTTTTTTCTTTCTTTTGAAAACCACAGAAAACCAAGCATACTGAGCATGCCAATGGCATCTGCCATTGTTGAAGCCAGGGCTGCACCCCTGATGCCGAGTTCAGGAAGGCCCCACTCGCCAAAAATCAGTAAATAAGCAAGTAAAGCATTAGAACTTGCTGTTAAAACCGAGGTAACTAAGACCACCCAGGATTTTCCTTCAGCTAAAAAGAAAGATTGTATGGCCAAGGTAATCATGGCAAAAAACAAAGAAAAACTCCGTTGTTCAATGTAAATTCCTTGTAAATGCGCGATTTGTTTTTGCTCAGAATAAGCGTAGACTAAGTCAGGCATCATGAAGTACAACAACGAAAAGAGAAGCAAAGCCAGTGCAATTAAAACCCAAACAGTAGTGCCAAAAACCTGACCTATAAGTTCTTTGCGGTCTTGTCCGATGCGCCTCGCAATAATAATTTGTGCACCGTCAGCCATTCCTGCCAAACACATGTATAGGGTAACGTAGAGTAAGCCTGCATTTCCAACAGCATCAAATTCTGCAGTAGAGTGACGCGCAATCAAGGAAGCATCGGTGAGCAATACAATAGATTGAATGAAGCCTGTGACCATCATTGGCAGGGCAACCCCAAGTATTGTCCGATAGTTGAGTGCGAGCATTAGTCGATTTGAATTACTAAACCTTTTAAATAAGCACCTTCAGGATGAAATGCTTGGATAGGGTGGTCAGCAGGTTGATGTAGTTGCTCGAGAATACGGCAAGAACGCCCGGCCTCAATGGCAGCGGCAATGACTGTATTGGTGAAAAGTTGGGTGTCAACTACCTGTGAACAAGAAAAAGTAAAAATGAAACCACCTGGTTTAATTTGTCGAATGGCGTGTGCATTCAATCTTTTGTAACCTTGGATGGCTTGGTGTCTTTTGTCGCGGTGCTTGGCAAATGCTGGCGGATCCAATACAATGATGTCGTAATCTTCGGGTAAATCTTTCATGTAGTCCATGGCGTCGTCAACGATTGAACCATGCTTGCTATCAAAACCATTTAATGCTACGTTACCGTCGGTTAAAGCAATCGCTTTTTTTGAACTGTCGAGAGAATGCACTAATTCAGCATTGTTGTTCAAAGCTTGAAGACTAAAGCCACCTGAGTAACAAAAAGTATTGAGAACTTTTTTGCCTTGTGCGTATTTGCCAAGTAAAGCACGGTTTTCACGTTGATCAATGAAGAAACCGGTCTTTTGGCCGTTGATCCAGTCGATGTGGTACTTCACACCATTTTCAAGCGCTAAATGCGGCACTTCAACAGCCCCAAATAAATAAGCATCTTGAACTTCCTGACGCTTAGGAAGCGTGTCTGAAGATTTTGAATAAATAGCCTTGAGATCTTTGCCCAACACCTGAGCCAATGCTGCGGCGATGAGCTCAACTTGTTTGTACATCCCTATTGAATGACACTGAATAACAGCAACACCCGCATAATAATCAATAATCAGGCCTGGTAACTGATCACCTTCGCCATGACAAAGTCTAAAGATATTGTTGTCTGCTCTGAGTAGTCCAATTCTTTTGCGCAGCTCAAATGCATTTTGTAAACGACGCTCGTAAAACGCTTGATCAATGGTTTCGTAATCGAAACTCAACATTCTGACGGCAATGGTCGCATGCTGGTAGTGACCTATACCCAGAACTTGCTGTTTTTTTGTAGTTAAACAAACGAGGTCACCATCTTGAAGTTCTGTAGTTTCATCTGCTATGGCGCCTGAAAAAACCCAGGGGTGTTTTCTGAGAATTGATTGCTCTTTGCCTTTGGTAATGGTCAGAAGGGGATATAACATGTGCAAAAATAGTTTGAAAAAGCGTACATTTACCAAAAATCAAGATATGGCTAACAAACGCATCCTCAAGAGAAATATCAACGAAATGGTATTTGACGTAGTCGAAGAATGTTTCTTTTTCGAAATGACTGCTCCGTCAAAATCAGACAAATCTGCTCAACTCATCGATGAAGCAGCTGATTTTCAAGATGCCATGCTTTCTAAAATCAATAAAGCTAAAGGTAAAGCTGAGTTCAGAGCAATTGCTACAGAAGTAGAAGCGAAAGCCGTTTACTTTGTAGATGCCCTCAACGGACTGAACAAATAAGTCGCATCTATGCTTGGCATAGATTCCTTTACACTCGCACTTACTTTGGCAGCGCTCATGATCCTACTCTGGATCACTGAGTGGATTCCAATTTACCTTACCGCTTTGTTTCCTATTTTACTGGGTGCTCCATTGGGTTTACTCACACCAAAGGAACTAGCCGGATGCTACGGAGATGCCAATATATTTTTATTCTTTGGAGGTTTTGTTTTAGCACTAGGCCTTGAAAAATGGGGTGTGCATGAGCAAATTGCCCGCCGTATCATAAAAATTGTCGGCGATCAAAAATCAAAAATACTACTTGGTTTCATCCTCAGTACTGGCCTGATCTCCATGTGGATATCCAATACGGCCACGGCACTCATGATGCTGCCTATGGCGGTGGCAGTTATTGAGGCGATGCCTGTTTCACATCGGGAATCCAGATTCAGTGCTTTGCTCATGTTGTCTGTTGCCTATGCAGCCAATATCGGTGGTGTGGGTACTTTGATTGGTTCTCCTCCAAATACCCAAATGGCCTCAATTTTGGCTGAAAACTTCCATATTCAAGTGAGTTTTCTCGATTGGATGAAAATCGGTTTGCCTTTGGCTATTACACTACTCCTTATCATGTACCTTTTGTTTCATTATTTACTTGGTTCGGAGCGCAAAGATGTTCATGATTTACATTTTCACACCTTACCTTGGTCTAAACCGCAAAAACGGGTGCTTTGGATATTTTCTATGGTGGCGATACTCTGGATTTTTAGAGAGCCGATCGTTACTTGGACCGGTTTTCCTTATCGGGATGAAAACGCTGCAATTTTAGGAGCCCTAGCGCTGTTCTTGCTACCTAATGGCGATGACAAGCAAACCCTCTTAAAATGGTCAGACACTGAAAAACTTCCGTGGGGTATCCTGTTGTTATTCGGCGGAGGTTTAGCGATGGCAGCTATCCTCGAGAAAAATGATATTCTAAAAAGTTTATCTGCCTATTTCAATTTTGCCGACGGAATCAATCCAATTTTATTGATTTTTATACTAACGGCACTGGCTATCTTTATCTCCGAAGTGCTATCTAATTTAGCGATGGTTACCGTATTTATTCCAATAGTTGGGGTATTTGCTGAACAGACGCAGACGCCACTCTTTCCGTTAGCGATGGCCTTGACTTTGGGTGCAAGTTTAGCGTTTATGATGCCAGTAGGCACGCCTCCAAATGCTATTGTATTTGGTTCAGGCTATTTAAAAATCAAACAAATGGTTCGCATTGGGTTTATTTTAAATATCATTAGTCTTCTACTGATTGGTCTTTTTATTGTTTTGTTACAATAATTGAAACAATATTATTATTTTTCCTAGCTAAACCAATTATATGCTTTCTATAGAACGTTTGTTTGATGTTCCA
>JBILTD010000081.1:0-7832 GCA_044371695.1 Crocinitomicaceae bacterium
ACCGGATTCAGGCTGTGTGCGGTGTTCGGGCTTCCGTCAGGGTTAATTGCATAGTCGGCATTACCGTGGTCGGCTATCACTAAAAATTCATACCCCAGCTCTTGGCCACAACGCACTACTTTTTCCAATTGTTGATCCACGGTTTCAACGGCCTTCATGATAGCCGAAAAAACGCCGGTGTGTCCTACCATGTCAGGGTTGGCAAAGTTCAGACAAATAAAATCCGGCTGTGCTGTTTGCATGTGCTGCGTAATGGCCGCGCCTACTTCATGCGCACTCATTTCTGGTTGGAGGTCATAAGTTGCTACCTTAGGCGAAGCAATTAGGAGGCGCTCTTCTCCTGCAAAAGTTTCCTCACGGCCGCCGCTAAAAAAGAAAGTTACGTGCGGATATTTCTCAGTTTCGGCAATGCGCACCTGTGTTTTCCCAGCTTTTGAAACCACTTCTCCGAGTGTCATTTCAAGGTTGTCTTTGTCAAAAATGACCTTTACATTTTTGAAACTGGCGTCGTAGTTCGTCATGGTGCAAAAATGCAAATCTAACGGATGCATGTTGTGCTCATGAAAAGCTTCTTGGCTTAAAACCGTTGTGAGCTCTCTTGGTCTGTCGGTTCGGAAATTAAAAAAGATGACTGCATCGCCTTCTGAAATCTTACCGTTTTCATCGATGAGTTGTGGCAAAATAAACTCATCGGTTAAGCCCTCTGAATAGGCCGTTTGTAGTGCTTTGCTGGCACTTTCTACTTTTTGACCCTCAGCATTGACCATTAAATGGTAGGCCTTTGCGACACGTTCCCAACGTTTGTCGCGGTCCATGGCGTAATAGCGTCCAATGAGGGTGGCAATTTTGCCGTTTTGCTGACTGAGGTGCTGTTCTAATTTTTCAAGACAGCCGAGACCACTTTTTGGGTCGCAATCACGGCCATCAGTAATGGCATGGACAAAATAGTTGTCAAGCCCAAATTCTTGCGCCATATCTAAGAGCGCATGCAAATGTGCTTGGCTGCTATGCACACCTCCTTCAGAAACAAGCCCTATGAAATGGACTTTTTTATGGTTGGTTTTAGCGTAGTTAAAAGCTTCAAGAATGGTAGGATTTTGTTGAAACTCGCCATCCCGAATGCTTTTGTTAATGCGGGTTAATTCTTGATAAACAATACGGCCAGCACCAATATTGAGGTGCCCCACTTCTGAATTTCCCATTTGGCCATCTGGCAAACCAACGTCTTCTCCAAAAGTGCGCAAGGTGGCATTTGGGTAGTTAGCCAAGAGGCTATCCATGAAAGGCGTATTTGCTTGAAAAATGGCATCTGAGGGGCCGTGGTCTCCTAAACCCCAGCCATCTAGAATGATGAGTCCGAATTTTTTATTCATAAGGCAAAATTACCTCAAAAACACATCCCCTCGGATGATTTTCTTGGCAACGTACCTGCCCCTTGTGTAAATGCACCAATTCGGCGACTAAATAAAGCCCTAGGCCACTTCCTGAGGCCTTGCGGGTGTCTTCATTGCCTATTCTGTAGAACTTCTCAAATATATGTGTCCTTTCGTTTGCCGCAATACCTGGACCTTCATCGCTAATGGTTAGGGTGATGAAACGATCTAGTGGAACGGCTTTGATGGCAATTTCTTGCGTAGCACCACCGTATTTAATGGCGTTTTCAAGGAGGTTGACCAAAATGGTTTCCAACATATTGGGATCAGCCTTAAGGTTTAGCCCGTTAGGAATATCTATTTTGAACTGAAGACTTTTATAGCGCTTTTGATAGCGTTCAGTGAGTTGCGCACTTAACAATGAAAGATCGATGGTTTCTTTATTGAGCTCAAAGGCTTTATTTTCAGCTCTAGACGTATTGAGAATATTTTCGATGAGTTGAACCAAGCGTTCATTTTCACTAAGAGCGCCATCGATTATGCTTTCTTTTTTTTCTTCAGTAAGGTTGTGCTTTTGTAATGTTTGAAGGTAAAGTTTGAGCGCCGCTAGCGGTGTTTTGAGTTCGTGGGTAACCGTTAGTAAGAAGTTATTTTGTCGCTTTTGTAATTCAAATTCTTTGGCAATGCCTTTTCGGATGCGGTAAATACCAAAAATTAAAATGAATAAGAAAACAGCACCTTCACCAAAAACCATCCCAATGCGCTTGGCTAATTGAGCGTCTTCTTGTGGAATGTAAGCACTGAGTTCAATGAGGTGATAGCCCCACCAAGCAAATTGCAAGACAACATATGCCCCTAAAAAGTACAGCCAAAAAGTGGGTCTAGGTTTTCTCACGATGGAGCCTATTTTTTTGTTTTTTTGAAAATACTTCCCACCTCTCTACCAATTTTCTGAATGGTTTCTACACCGACTGCTAATGGTGTGGTACTGATATCGTCGTAATTCGAATAGGAAGGGTCGGCATTTATTGTTCCTGGGTAAATTAGGAGAAAATCATGCTGTTCAAATGCAATTTCTACTCCTTGAATAATGGCATCCATTTGTGCATCATATGATACTGTCCCTGATCTACATGCGGTCATGATGATGAAGTCTGAGTTTCTTTTTTGATAACTCGGGTAAAATGCATCTAGTTGCGCTAGTTCTTGAAGATGAATTTCAACCTCCATTTTATTAGCAACAGAAACTTTATCAAGTCTTTCAAAAGTAGTTTTGCTTCCAAAAAACACTATGGGAATATTGAGTTCTTTCCCGAAGCGTAATACCCGTTCTGACCATAGTAAGAAGGTGGGTTCTAGTTCTGACAGCAAAGGCGCAACGAGAATGATGCGTTCATACGAAACACTTGGTTTGGCCAAATTGGAAAAGAAGACTGTTTTTTCACAGGTCGTGAGTAGGTGATCGCGGTCATCGCCGACCAAGCGCTTGATAATATTGAGGTCTTGGCTATCATTGACTAATACAATATCAGCAACAAGTTCTTTTGAAACCCTTGATATACCTGATGACAAGTTATGATCAATGGTGGCTATAGTATTGAGTTTGGCTTCATGCCCAGAGTAATGCTTCACAATATCCTCCAAAGATTTCCTTGATTTTCGAATCATCCTTTCTGCATTTTCGTTGTCAGGGTAGACGCTCACTACAGAAATTGGATTGATCACTTGAGGGTCGGTAATGAGTAAAGCAAAGTCAAGTAAACGTTCATTGCCTTTGAGTTCATTCATATAAACCATGAGGTGCTTGTTGCGTAAACGCATTTCGTTATCCTCTAATTCACTGCTCTCAGATAGTTTTTGTAGTAATCTTTTTCCGGCATTTTCAGTCACAAAAGATGAAGTCATGCAAGTGAATAAAATGAGAAGAACGGTACCATTGACAATATTGATGCTGAGAATGCCCTTACCGTCATCATATCCAACCATAATTATTGCCAATGTAGCGGCAGCATGAGCCGTACTGAGTCCGAATACTAATTGTCTTTCAAGCCCAGTTAATTTGAAAACAAGTTGAGTGGCATAGGCAGCCAACCATTTAGAAAAAATGGCAAATGACGTTAATACTCCGGCTATAATTAAGGGCCAAGTTCCTTGAAAGAAGGCTTTGTAATCGACCACCATCCCGACAAAAATCAAAAAGAAAGGAATAAATAAAGAATTCCCAATAAAATCAATGCGATTCATCAGTGCTGAGTTATGCGGAATCAGTTTGTTCAGTACTAATCCGGCGACGAAGGCACCAATAATATGTTCAACACCCGCCACTTCAGCTAAGAAAGCGGCAAAGAAAACGATAGATAAAACAAAAATGTACTGCGATGTTTTTTCACTATCTAGCTTGCTGAAAAACCAGCGAGAAATTCTTGGCACAATGAAAAACATGATCAAGGAAAACATGGTTAATGAGGTCAAAAGCCTCAGCCAGAAAGCAAAGTCCAGTTCTCCTTGGTTTGCACTTGATATAATGGCTAAAATGATGAGTACCGCCGTATCAGTTAAGATGGTTCCACCCACTGTTATGGCTACTGCGCGGTGTTTTGTCAGGCCGAACTTACTGATGATGGGATAAGCAACTAAGGTATGTGTTGAAAACATGCTGGCAGTTAAAAGTGCGGCCAGTGGTTGCAAATGAAGTACGTAAAGACAAAGCGGGTAACCGAGTGCAAGTGGCAAAATGAAGGTAAATATCCCGAAACCAAGGCTTTTTTTAAAGTAACGTCTAAATTGGCGAAGATCAAGCTCTAAACCGGCCATGAACATGATGTAGAGCAAACCAATAGTTGCGAACAATTTGATACTTCCTTCGGCTTCCATGGTTCGGGCCCCAATAAGACCAAGGCCATGTGGTCCAATTAATACTCCAGATAGAATTAAACCAATAATCCCTGGAATTTTGAGCCTCCTGAGAATAATTGGTGATAAGAGAATGATAAAGAGTAGTATAGAAAAAACCAACACCGGATTCTTCAGCGGTAGCTGAAACTCATGAATCAGGTGTTGGAAAAAGTAACGCATTTCTTATTGCTGCATCATGCCAGCACCAGGTGCTTGCCCGCCACTGAGTGCATTGAGGTTAATGTTTTCAGCGGGTTGTGGACTTTGTGGTGCGCTGCTTACCATTTTTGGCTTGATGAGGCCGTGGTGTTCAGCAAGCGCACCCATGTAAGACTGTAAGTTGCCGAGCATAGAGCCGTAAGGGCCAGCGTTTCCGAAGCTATCAGACATTTCGCCATTTTCGGCAGCTGCTTGGTCTAGAGACGTATAGATTTTTGGCAATACTTGCTTGTATAGCTTTTGGACCGTAGACTCAAGTGCGCTTGTAAATGCACTTTTCGGAACCTTTTGCGCTTTAATTGTAGACCTCATTTTTAACAAGGCATCTGCAACGGCAATAAGGTCTTCGGCGTTTTCGGTGTCTCCAGCTTTAGTGGCTTCGGTGTGCTCAAAGTAAGCGATGACACTGTTGTAGTTATCCAAAAGTTTCATACCGAGGTCTGCCGCCTTTTTGTTGGCGCCAATTTGATAGTAAAGCTGCACATATTCATGCAAAATACCCGCATTGAGTGGCCTAATCGTTTGGCCTTGGTACATGATCTGGTTGTTCGCTTTGTTGCTATTCAAGGAATTGAAGATGTCCACAGGATTGATGTCTCCGTAGTCCATAACAGTTTCTTCTGGCATGAGTTCCATAGCGCGGTCAAGTACTTTAATCGCTTCTTTTTTACGACCTAAACTATAAAGTTGTTCAGCGAGTAATAAAAAGTTAGCACGGTACTGAATGGTGTGTCTGCGCGCATAGTAATCTGTCAAGACAGAAGCATCTTTCATATTGCCGTAAATATATGTGCTCAGCATATTTTTTTCCATGGCATTGACATCCATGAGTGCTGGTTCCTGCTTCATTGGAGTCAGCGCATAGGCCATACCAACTTGTTTGATGAAGCCCGCACTAAGTAAAGCAATAGCAAAAGAAGAACCGCGGTTACTTGAGAAATAAATACCGCGCTCCCAATTGTTATTAGCCACGACATCCATCATCATGACTTCTTCTCTTGTAAGCGCTTGATCTCTTTCTGGATCAAACTCAAATTCAATCTCGTTGCTGATTTTATTTGCTTTCACCTTAGCGTCAAGAACACCTGAATTGACTGCATTTTGACGGTCCACTTTTAGGGAGAAACGTGTAGAAGGGAAGAAACTGAACTTGTTTTGTTCATCAATGATCATGTTGGCATCGTCACGGACAAAAGCCATCGCATCAGCGAAATCTACAGTAGACCAAATGCGTTCAAATTGATCGAGCAATTCTTGCAAAGACTGACCACTGTTGTTTTTGAATTCGACTTGTCCATTGCGAGCCGCTTCAAACAGTTTAAATACATTTTGGTATTTAGCAATGGTAGCATTGACCATATCTGTAGAGTCTGTATTGGCAATTTGCATTTTAAGCGTTTCCATTTCTGGGCTTTTTGCCACAACATCTGCAAACAAAAGACGAGCTTGTTGATCAAAATAACCAGCGGCTTGGCGGGCGTCTGCAGGGTTGTGTTCCAAGCGCAGTTCAAGTACTTTTTTAATGATTTCTTCAGATGGGTTCTGAGAGAATAATTGCAACAAAGGCATGAAGTAAACCTGATCGGTGTTACCTGCATACATCAAAATCTGGTCTTCGCGGAATTTGATTGGCAATGGATCAGACTCATAGGTTTTGAGTTTCATTTGATTGGTATACCAGTCGGTACCCATCAAAGAGAGGTTGCACACCCTGACATCGGTGCGCTTACCTTCCACTTCTTGAAGGTACCAAAGTGGGAAGGTATCGTTGTCACCGTTGGTAAATAAAATTCCATTTTTACCACAAGACTCAAGGTAGTTATAAGCTAAATCGCGGGCTGTGGTTTTACCACTGCGATCGTGGTCATCCCAACCTTGTGCACCCATAATCACAGGCACGGTAAGGCCAAGCGCAGCTGCGAAAGCCGCACGAGTTTGGGCAGTTGGCACCACTTTCTTAAGAAGGTCAAAAATGGCATAAACTCCAATACCAATCCAGAGCGCAAAGAAATAGAATGAACCAGAATAAGCGTAGTCACGCTCACGTGGTTCGTATGGTTTTTGATTCAAGTAAACCACAATTGCTAAACCTGTAAACAAGAAGGCCAACGTTACAATAAATGCGTCTTTTGGCATGCGGCGGTAATGGAATACCAAACCGATAAGGGCCAAAATAAGTGGCAAGAAGAAGAATTTGTTGTGTGCGGTGTTTTCAGTGGTATAGTATGGCGTGTGTTCTTGGCTACCAAGACGCGCTTCGTCGAGGAAGCTAATGCCTGAAATCCAGTTGCCATGCATGTTGTCACCGTGTCCTTGGATGTCGTTCTGACGGCCCGCAAAGTTCCACATGAAGTAACGGATATACATCCAGTTAACTTGGTAACGAAAGAAATAAGTGAGGTTTTCACCCATTGTTGGCAGGCGTTTCCCATCGCGACCAATTTCAGTGCTGGCACCGTCATTTTCGTTATAACCAGACCATTTGGCATAAAGTTGCTTGTGCAAACCTGCAGAAGCGCCTTCGCCGTTATACATTCTCGGGAAGATAGTCGTTTGGGCATAAGTAGGTACCGCACCTTCGCGGATACTTGCATTGCTTTCGTAGTATTTCTCCTCGATACTGTAAGCACCTTTATTGGCACGAATCCAGGCTTCGGCATCTGCTTCCTTGGTAAATGCTTTCACCTCAACATCGTTTTCAATGACTACAAAGCGGCGGATGTAATAAGCAGAAAGATCTTTCCAAGCCGAGCGGTCAAGAATTTTAGGCCCTTCTTCGGTCATCTCTTCGCCGTTGCGGAATGAATTCCAGTGCGGACCAAAAAGAATTGGTGCAGAGCCATATTGCTCGCGCTTGAGGTAAGAGTGAAGCGTAACCAAGTTCTCAGGGTCGTTTTCGTCTAGAGGGGTGTTGGCATTAGAACGAATGACAATCACGGCAAAAGAACCATAACCGATCAAGAGCATCACAAGGCCCATTGCAGCGTTGTAAAGCACCGTTTTGCTGGTTTTATAAGCATAGCGCACTACATACAAACAAGCAGCAATCAGTAATACAAAGAAAAAGATGGTGCCGCTGTAAAATGGCAAACCAATGCTATTTACGAAGGCAACCTCAAAGTTGGATGCCATCGCAATACTTCCAGGAATAACGCCTTCTTGGATAAAGCCGAGTGTGATGATAGAAAGCAAGCCCGTAATAAGTAAGCCCTTGATTGAAACTTGCTCATTGGTGCGGAAATAAAGCATATAGCCAATGGCCGGAACTACCAAGATACCAAGTAAGTGGACCCCAATGGCAAGCCCAAGTAAGAAGAAAATCAAGAGTAACCAACGGTTTGGACG
>JBILTD010000083.1:0-7740 GCA_044371695.1 Crocinitomicaceae bacterium
TATGGTAGTTGCTGGCCCTAACGCCCGTAAAGATTATCACTTCAATGAAAGCGAAGAATTGTTTTACCAAATTGAAGGAGATGTCACCGTACGCATTCAGCATGAGGGTAAAGCGAAAGACATCGTTGTGAAGCAAGGAGAAATGTTTTTGTTGCCTGCCAACACCCCACACTCTCCTGTTCGCGGTGAAAACACCATTGGTTTGGTCATTGAACGCGTCCGAACAGGCACAAACTTACAAGATGGCCTCATGTGGTTCTGTGAGAAATGCAATCATCATTTACACACCTATCGTTTTGCGCTAGAGAACATTGAAAAGGATTTCTTGCCTCGTTTCAAAGAGTTTTATAGTTCAGAGGATTTAAGAACCTGCAAGGAATGTGGTCATCAGATGGAAACAGATCCAAAGTTTGTCTGAGTATCTTCTGTAATATCAAATTGTTCTTTCACTGAAAACAATATTGCATTAAAAAAGCGCCTCAAAAGGGCGCTTTTTTAATGGCTAATATTTTTTGTAGTTGACTACTCTTAACAATTATTGCTGAGAGAAAGTCACGCGATGTACATCACCTGTCTGAAAAATTTCTTCCTCAAGTACCATTCGCTTGCTGCGCAGTTCTTTGATGGTATACTCATGAACAGGATTGATGGTTGTTGAGTCCGCGTATAAAAATAGCGTTGTGGCATCTTCACCAAACTTCCAGGTACCGTGGCTATAAGTTCCTTGTAATTGACCAAGTTCATTGGTTAAATTAGAAATAGAATAAGTCCCATCTTTATCAATACTCATTTTTGAGGTAACGGTAGCATCAAAAACATTGTTTCCATTGAGTACGTGATCTGTCAGTTTCCAGTCATTGCATACGCGAGACTTTTTCGATTGTAAGGAAAAGTTCGGGCCTTCTGAGTATTTTGAACAGGCACTGAATCCGAGTGCAAGCAAAGAAAAAGTGAAAAGTAAACGCTTCATGTGTTTTTAGTTTTTAGGAACGAATGTCATGGCAGTCACACTATTATTGCTACCGACTTGTTCAAATTTAATTTCATCCTTGGCTAATTTAATAATGTTCCAAGCATTCATACCATTCACTGTAAAAATTAAGTTTGTCGAAGTTGCTGTGAAGTTCGCTTGTAATTTATCATCAGAGAAAGCCCAGGTTCCTTTTGCTATGCCTACATAATTTGCGTATCGAGCTGTATCGCTAAATGAGCCATCAGTTCCTATAACGAGGGTTTCTGTATATCCGGGAACGATAACGTTTGAGCCATTTAATGTTTTTGCACTCAAGACCCATTCACCGGCAAGACGTGATTTTTTAGAAGATAAAGCCAAGCTAGGACCTTCAGCGTATTTACTACAAGAAGTAAGAGTTCCGGCACCAACGATAAGTGTGCTCAAAGCGATAACAAATAGTTTTTTCATGATTTCAAGTTTGAACAAATCTACACATTCACTTGAACTTATTCAAGAACTCGCTTAATTTTGTCATATGAAATATATTTTCTCTATCCTTCTTGTGCTCCTATTGTGGTCATGTGAGTCGCCAACAGTAAAAAATTCAACCGATCAAAATGCCAATGTTTGCACAAAAGTCATGGCAAATACAAGCCAAGATTTCGGAGTTAAAGGGATGGTTTGTAAAATGGGCTGCGGTGGCAGTATCCGCAAAGCATTAAAAGAAACTTGTGCTGTGGATCAAGTGGATGTTAGTTATATTGATACGCTTCAAGAGCAGACTATTACAGTATACTACGATCGCAATAAAATTGCCCCGGAACAAATGATTTCAGTGCTCAACAAGATAAACGACAAGCAATTCGAAGTAAGAACGCTTGGTAAGCCAAAAAAGCTCTAATGAAACTCTATTACCGACAACTCGGTGCAGGCAAACCCCTTGTTATTTTGCATGGGTTGTTTGGTTTCTCTGATAACTGGCAAACACACGCCAAGAAATTAGCGGAGTATTATGAGGTTACGCTTGTTGACCTCAGAAATCATGGACATTCTGCTTGGTCCGATGAGTTTAGTTATGAACTCATGGTTTCGGACCTCCATGAATTATTCACAGATCTTCAAATCGAGCGTCCAATACTGTTGGGGCATTCAATGGGTGGCAAGTTAGCCATGCATTACGATGGTGCGTATCCTGATTACCTCGAAAAATTAATTGTAGTAGATATGGGTATCAAAGCGTACCCACCGCATCATGAACATATTTTAGCTGCGATGCACGCCATTGACCTGAAATCCATGACGGCCAGAAGTCAGGCAGAGGCCATCTTAAAGACTTTTGTAGAGTCCGAGGGCATTCGTCAATTTTTACTCAAGAATCTTTATTGGGAAGATAAAGGTAAGCTTGCGTGGCGCGTCAATTTTCCGGTGCTTGAAGCAAACATGTCCGAGATTTTAAAAGCATTGCCTCCCTTTGAATCTTTTACGCCTACCTTGTTTATTAGGGGCTTACTTTCCAATTATATCTTAGATTCAGATATTGCTACACTTGAAGAACAGTATCCAGACCTGCAATTAGTGTCTATAGAAAATGCCGGTCATTGGGTGCATGCCGAGGCGCCAGATGCTTTCATGGATGCCGTGCTATCCTTCTGTTTGCGCTAAGCGCTCTTCAATTTATTTTCAGTTATTTTTTCTGTTTGCGCTCGTGAAAAACAGCGCATAAAAAAAGGGAGCCCGAGGGCTCCCTTTTGAAATTTGAATAGTGTTCAGCTTATTTGCGAACAGCTAATTTTTCAGTTACTGTTGTACCGTTTGCAGTAACGCTAACTGTGTACATACCGCTGTTTAATGCAGAAGTGTTGATTTCAACATTTTGAGCACCGTTAACAGCAGCCAAAGTTTGAGTAGCAACAACTTTACCAGCCATGTCAATTACATTGATGATCGCATCAGAAGTATTTTTAACATTGAAAGATACTTGTGTTGCGTCCGCAGCTGGGTTAGGAGCTACTTCAACACCAAAACTAGCAACTTGCTCTTTCACACCTAAAGCAGGATCGAAGTTCATGCGAACCATTGGTTGTGAAGTTGTGTAGTACCAAGTAAGGTCTGTCATGTCGTAGTAGTAACATGTTTGAACTGGAGCAGGACCTGCAGTACCAACAACGAGGTCATTGGTTGCACCACCGTCACCGTTAGAACCAGCAACAAGAAGATAAGACTCATCAGCATTTAATGGGTAGCTACCACCTAAGAAAGAAAGAGTTACTTCAGCGTCAAGGTCAGCATTTTGCAATACGTAAGGACCAGTTTCGTCTACGTAAAGGAAGTCACCAGTTGCAGGATCAATAGAATACAATTTGAGGTAAATTTCAGCTCCTGGCTCAGCGGCTCCATTGATGTAAACAGAACCACCACCGATAGAAACATTTGAGAAGATATCAAAGATGTTACCTACTTCAAAGCCCATACCGCCGTTGAATGAACCGTTTGTTGCAGTACCGTTGTCACGTGCATAAACGTAAGGGTTAACTGCAATTGTAGCAAAGTTATTCATGGAATTGTTGCTAGGATCACCATCAGTTACACCCAACGCAACGTTTCCTGAAAGAACGTGGTTAGCTACAGAAGAACCTGGCGTGAAAGTAGTAGCACAAGCTAAAGTATCAATTTGGCCAACTGCAATTGGAGTAGCAGCTGAAGTTCCTGTGTATGAACCTGTAGTTGCAGTGAAGACAGCATCAGTTTGGTTTTGTGCACCGATGTTTTCAACGATACCTGAAAATTCAACTTCTGTAACTTGTGATTGTGGCACTTGGTAATAAGCTAAACGCTCTGCCCAAAAACCTGTAGAACCCCAAAGTACGCTATTCAATTTAACGTCATTTGCTTCAGGTACATATAATTCTACGTCGTCAACTGCCCAATACCATCCCCAGTAGTCGTTGTCGTTGTAGTAAAATTGAATTTTTACTTGAGACTGACCAGCAGCGATAGAAGAGATGTCAATAACCGTTACTTCTGGGTTAGCAGAGTTTTGGTTTGGTGTAAAGTAATCTACTTCGTCAGAAATTAAAAATTCTGTCCAAGTGGTACCGTTGTCACCAGAAACACGGATACCGCGAGTATCATGCCACCAACGGAAGTTATGATTGTATTTAACTTTAACAACACTATGAGCAGAACAGTCAATGGCATTTACTGTAGTGGCTGTTGTGATGATAGGAGTACCATCTTGGTCCATTGTGTTATTGGCATCAGAGTTTACAAACAAGAAACCATTAGCAGCAGTTGGTGCAGCAAAAGGGCTAAGTGCTGAAACCGGGATAGAGTTTGGCGTATTGATGATATGCCATTGTTCAGAATTTGTACCTGTACTCGCAATTGCCCAGTTAGAAGCAGTTGAGAAGTCATCAGACCAAATTGTAGTTGCCTTCGCATCAGCTGAAGGTTTGTGCGCAACGCTAGATCCTACTTCAAAAGAAGCTTTTTTGTCTAGGCGTGGTGCGTTGACACTTTTCACTTGCGCATGAAAAGTACCTGCTGCCATCACGGCAAGAAAAGAAACGTACAGTTTTTTCATTGTTAAATAATTTAGATAGAATGCTACAAATATAGGTAATTCAATATTGAATCTCAAGAAACAAAAGCGATTAATATTTACGCTTGAGTAAAAAATCGGCTAACTCTAAAAATGGTGCTTTTGAAGTCATATTTTGTAGCTCATTCAGTGCATTTAAAGCTGCATTATGGTAAGCTTCCATTTTTGTTTGGCAATAATCCTTGGCGCCAATTTGTTTATAGAGTTCTTTTGCCAATTTAACCTTTAACTCAGGTTCTTGAATCGCTGCCAATTCTTTGAGTGCGATCATTTGGTTTTCATCAGCTAAAGTATGAGCTGCAATTGAAAGTAAAGTCTTCTTATTTGCCAGAACATCGCCTCCAATTTGTTTGCCAACTTGTGCGCTGTCTCCGTAAAGATCGAGTAGGTCATCTTGGATTTGAAAGGCAAGCCCCAATTGTTCGCCAAAATGATATAAATGTGACGCATCTGCTGAGCTTGCGTCGCCAATAATTGCTCCCATTTCTAGGGCGCAACCCAAGAGGACCGAAGTTTTAAGCCGAATCATTTCCAAGTATTGGTGCTCGCTTACGTCGGAAAGCTGTTCAAAATCCATATCCATTTGCTGGCCTTCGCAGACTTCTTTGGCTGTTCTGTTAAAGGTTTCAAAGAGCTGCTTAAAGCTATTTGGCGCGTAGTTACCTAAACAAGCATAAGCTTCTACTAATAGAACATCTCCGGATAAAATGGCAATGTTGGCATTCCATTTTTCATGAACGGTGCTCATGCCTCTGCGCAAAGGAGCGGCATCCATGATGTCGTCATGAATCAAGGAAAAGTTGTGAAATAATTCAACGGCGAGTGCCGCTTTTAAACCTTCTTCTGCATTTTTACCACAAGCTTCTGTGGCAAGTAGCGTCAGGATAGGGCGCATTCTTTTACCGCCAAGTGTCATGAAATATCGGAGCGGGTCATAGAGGTTAGCGGGCTCATGAGGTAGTGTTAAACCTTGAAGTGCTTCTTCAATGAGGCGCGTATATTTCTCCAAATTTGTCATAGAATCAAAACACTAGGTAGGAAAAAAAGTTTATTTAAAGCCATCTGAAGATATCATCAAATAGGCGTTTCCCCCAAGGAGTTGAACCGTAATCTTTTTCTATTTTCGCTCTTAACTCGTTCAAAGTAAATATTTTATTTTTTCCGGGGTTCAAAACGAGTTCTTCTTTTTTAGGGGCGATGGTTTCAATTTTTTTAGCGAAGTATACAATGCCACCATCTTCTGTTGCAAGGCCGAGAATTGTGCCGGGTAAACCGCAAAAACCTTCTGGCCCAACTGACGGGGTTAGCATTGGAGTATACCATGCATAAAGCCGTGTGGAGTCATTTTTTTCATAAATGGCTTTTCTGCATTCATAGCCGCAAATCGACCTTTTGCTGTCAGTAATTTTCCAGGTGCGCTCTGGTAAACTATCCTGAACATACACATTTTGACCAAAAACAGCCAGCATCATGAGTTGTTGAGACTGTGCTAAATTCTGTGCATAGGCATTCTTCGTTGTTAACCAAGCCATTTCTTCGGGTTGGTTCATTTCGGCTACCTTAAATAAAGATGCAGTATCATTAAAATATAAGAAGAAAGGCTCTATTCGAATTTTGTTTTCTTCGGTAACAAAGCGTTTCATACGCTGGTCTGTAAAACGCTTTTCTAAGTTGGTGCGTCTTTCAAACGTAATTTTACCAGCATGGATATATTCAGTTTGCGCCCAAGCCTGTAGACTGAGCAACAAGGCACTAATGCCACATACGAAGATCTTCTTCACGGGTCTTGTTATTATTGAATTTGTAAGTAAGGCGCACTAAGAAATATCTTGAAATGATGCGCGTATAATTGTCTGTGATCACGTTGCTCGAAACCGTTCTTTGCAAATTGAGGTTCTGATTGAAAAGGTCATTGATCGAGAGGCCTAAGATGAGGTTTTCATTTTTCAAGAAGTTGCGTTGCAATTCAAGGTCAACGATCAAGAAATCTTTGTTGAATTGGTCAGCGCGCCCTCGGTTCAAGGTGTAATTCAATTCCCATTTGAATCGGAAATGAGCAGGCAAGTGCCAATCACCGGTGGTAGAGTAGTTCAAAGTAGAGTAAGGTTGATTAGAGAAACTGCTCAATGATGTCAAGGGATTCACATAAGTGTAGTCAGCGCCAACACTCATTTCCAAACTGTCTAATGATAATTCAACCGAAAAGGCACCATTGATAGTAGTTGTTTGTGTCGTGTTTTTTAAGCCATTAATGAAGTTATTTGACTTGATGTAAGTCGCGTTGAGGCTTGGCTCAAAGGTGATTTTTCGATTCAAGATAGGATAGCCACCACCAGCATAAACGGTTGCAAACATATTTCCATCAACATTGACGGTTTTTGAAACGGTGCGCCCAAGGGCATCAAAATAAGTGCTGTTTGCAAAAGCATTTTGGGTATAAGTAGCATTACCACCTGACCAAAAATAACGGCCTGACATCGCTTGCCAAACATTGCCGTTAAAGTTCAATTGGTGCTGATAATTTGGTTTTAAATCAGGGTTACCTTCTTGAATGCGGTTCGGGTTGGTGTTGTCACGCACTGGCTGCAAGTCATTGGCACTTGGCGGTGCAGAGTACGTGTTGTAGCGCAAATAAAAACGCTTGGCCATACTTGGCTTGAACTGATATGAAAACGTAGGTAAGAAATTTGAAATATTCTGATCGATGACCAAGCCCGAAAATTGGTTGGTATTGGCAATTTGAATATTGCGGTAACCCATTCCACCCATGAATTTATGATTCTTATAGAGGTAATTTAACATCACCAAACCGCGCTGCTGAATGCGGTCATTGCTAAAGTCATTGGTAAAAAGACTATCGATTACTGTAAATTGGTTGGTTAATAAATCTTGATTGTAAGTGTAACGCTCTTGTCCTGACTTACCATATTCAAAATAGTACTCAGAGGTGAGTATCCAACTTTTTGATAATGGTTCAGTATAGGTTAGCGTTGAATAATGCGTGGTTGAATTATTGCCGTTGGTTTTCTTTTGGTCGATGAGTGTATCTAAAAGCAGATTCACCGTTGAGGTTTTGAGGCCGCCTTCCGAAGAATTCTCATTGGCATTCAAAATATACTTGAGCTCTAGTTCGCGGTCTACTTTTCCAAATTTCCTTCTTAAAGTAGCTTCTGAACGGCTGCTC
>JBILTD010000084.1:0-7716 GCA_044371695.1 Crocinitomicaceae bacterium
CGGCAAGAAACACTTGCCAACCTCTCTGATGCAAGCTGGAGAAGCCTATAAGATTCTCGGATTGAAACCCGGTGCTAGCCCTCAAGAAATCAGAAGGGCCTATCGCAGCTTGGTCAAAAAATACCACCCTGACAAAAATAATTCGGCAGATGCCAACGACAAATTCATAGCTATTCAAACAGCGTATGAACTGCTTATCAACGGTAAAATAGACAACCAAAGCTCAAATCAGGTAAGGCAAAATGAAAAACAACGCGCTGAACACGATACAGAACAAAGAGCTGCCTATGAAAATTACCGCAATTACGCCCGCGAGAAATATGCGCAAAGAAAAGCAGCTGAAGAGGCCTACAAAACTGCTTTCATTCAAGATTTAAAATCTTCTTGGAAAGGAAAATGGCACCAAATTGCTGCTATTTTAGGGCTTTGTTTATTCTTTGTGGTTTGGATTGATTTTTATTTACCTGAAGCACAAAGAAGTATTTTCCCTGAGCGTTTTGGAACTGCTACATACCAAAGTATGGATGATCATTACGTGCAGCTTTTTTTTAGTACCGACGAACGGCATTATTGGATCTCGGACTATTTTAGTCAGCAGTTGTGTAAATCAAATGATATCAAAGTCATTGAAACACCTTGGCTGAAACAGGTTAAGAGCATCCAATTTCAAGAAAAGCACTTGATTCGACGCACACCTGTACATTTTAGTTTTTATTGGGCTCAAATTTGGGTCAGTCTTTTGTTTCTTTTCCCTTGGATCAGTTGGCGCTTTGCAAGTGCAGATATTATTTTTGTAGCAGGCTCCTATTTTTCAAGATTTCTTGTTGGGCCGTTTATCATTTACTTTCTGCTGACAGAAAATCGTTGGCTACACTTTCTTAGTTTTGGAATTTTATGAAAACAAAAAAAGAGAAAGCACAATTTGTCGTGCAAACACTAGAAGAACTTTTCCCGACTACCCCTATTCCGCTTGACCACAAAGATGCATACACACTTCTAGTGGCTGTTTTGCTTTCAGCACAATGCACCGACGAACGCGTGAACCAAATTACACCAAAGCTTTTTGCTTTGGCAGATAACCCATTTGAAATGAGGCTGGTTCCAGTTGAACAAATTCAAAGTATCATTAGACCATGTGGGCTATCACCTAAAAAAGCTGCCGCTATTTCCGAACTCTCCAAAATCCTTGTAAACCAATACAATGGCGAAGTTCCTGCTAGCTACGAAGCACTTGAAGCGCTACCTGGGGTAGGACACAAAACAGCATCGGTGGTGATGTCTCAAGCTTTTGGCTTTCCGGCATTTCCGGTGGACACGCATATACACCGTTTAATGACCCGCTGGGGCCTGACGTCTGGAAAAAATGTGGTACAAACAGAAAAAGACGCCAAAGCACTATTCCCCATGGAACTCTGGAACAAACTGCATTTGCAAATCATTTTTTACGGTCGAGCTTATTCTCCCGCTCGCTCACCAAAATTAGAATTAGACCTCATCACAAGAACAATTGGCACAGCCGCCGCTAAAAAAGAATTGCGTTGATATCAACAATTGTTCAAAACTCTCCTTTACAACTTTTTTATAACTCTCAATTGGCAAATTATTATAAACAGTTGCCTTTCCTTATATTTGTTTCATGGAGAATCCCGATAGCAATCGAAAGCCAATTACACGTGTCAAAAATGCTGTGCAAGCCCTATCTGAAATAGGTAGAATTCCGCCTCAAGCAACTGATATTGAACAAGTTGTACTTGGCGCCATGATGCTTGAAAGTCGTGCAATCAATGACACCATTGATATCCTCTCTGAAAAAACTTTCTATGATGTGCGTCATCAGCATATTTTCAAAGCCATTCGTGCGCTTTTTGCTGCTACCAACCCAATTGACCTCGTCACAGTTACCTCTCAACTTCAGAAAAGCGGAGAACTCGAATTAGCGGGCGGTACTCCTTATATTGCCTCCCTGACCAATCGTGTTGCTAGTGCTGCTCACGTTCAGCACCATGCACGCATCTTGGCCGAAAAATTCATCAAACGTGAACTCATCAATGTCAGCTCAAAAATCATCCGCGACGCCTATGACGAAACACGCGATGTCTTTGATTTGCTCAATGATGCCGAATCAGATTTATTCAGCATTGCTGAAAATAATATGTCCAAGCAAGTGGGTACGATGTCCTACATTGTACAAGAAGCCATTCACGAAATTGAACTGGCCTCTAAGAATGCCGATGGTGTCTCAGGTATCCCGACTGGCTTCCACGACCTCGATAAAGTAACGGCTGGTTGGCAGCGCTCAGACATGATCGTTTTGGCCGCACGACCTGGTATGGGTAAAACTGCATTTGTATTGTCTATGGCAAGAAATACCGCCGTTGACTACGGAAAAGGTGTGGCCATCTTTTCACTAGAGATGTCCTCAGTGCAGTTGGTCAAGCGTCTCATTGCCAGTGAATCGAGGTTACCCGCTGAAAAACTTCGTAAAGGCGATCTCAAAGAACACGAATTTCAACAACTCCACACCCGCATTGGCAAACTAGCCGAGGCCCCTATTTATATTGACGACACCCCAGGGATCAATATTTTTGACTTCCGCGCCAAGTGTCGCCGCCTAAAAGCGCAATACAACATTGATCTTGTCATCATTGATTACTTGCAGCTCATGAGTGCCAAAGATTCCAAGAATGGCGGTAACCGAGAGCAAGAAATTTCAACCATTTCCAGATCGATCAAAGAGATTGCCAAAGAACTCAATGTCCCGATCATTGCCTTAAGTCAGTTGAGCCGTTCGGTAGAAACGCGTGGTGGCGACAAACGACCAATGCTTTCCGACCTTCGTGAATCTGGAGCCATCGAGCAAGATGCCGATATCGTTTCGTTTATCTACAGACCTGAATACTACGACATCACCCAAGATCCTGATGGAAACTCAACATTAGGTACAGGTGAAATCATCATTGCAAAACACAGAAACGGTGCACTCAAGAATGTAAGATTGCGCTTTGTGCCTGAATTTGCACGCTTTGAAAACCTCGATGAAGTGGAGGGTCTAGACCTCCCGAATCCGAATTCGAACAGCCTCAATCAGTTCAACCAAGAGTTTGCTACTTACACCATGAAAAGCAAGATGGATGAAACTGAAGAAGATATTTTCAGAAAAGAAGATAGCGATGAAGATCCTTTTTAAGGCACCCCTCTTTTTATTTTTGCTCTTTTTCTCCCAGCAAGTACTGGCTAGCCAGATTCTAATCCCGATGGATGATGCTCAGAAAAATCACCTGAAAGCCTACGGAATTGCTTACTGGACGCTTGAAAACCAAGTCACGATAGAATGGCTGCTCAATTACCGTGGCGGATCTTTTTTACTTCCTCATCTACAAAGCATTGAAGAAGAACTCTTGCTACGCAACGTAAGTTATCAGGTACTTGCCGACGGTCAAGTCAATCAGATAAAAGCTCAAATCAATGATCCCGAGGTGAATATGGAGGTTGTACAACTAGAGAAGGCGCCTAAAATTGCGGTTTATACCCCGCCCAATAAATTGCCCTGGGACGACGCCGTTACCCTTGTGCTGGAGTATGCAGAAATCAAATACGACAAAATCTATGACTCCGCTATTGTAAATGGCATTTTACCAAAATACGATTGGTTGCATTTGCACCATGAAGATTTCACAGGACAGTACGGTAAATTCTATGGCTCAGCACGTATGCAAAGTTGGTATCAACAAGAAGTGGCCCGTACAGAAGCTGCAGCAGCTAAATTAGGATATGCAAATACAGCTGCTTTAAAAAGAGCCGTAGCAGTCAATATTCGAAATTTCGTCATTGGTGGTGGATTTCTATTTACAATGTGTTCAGGCACTGATTCTTTTGACATTGCCTTAGCAGCCGAAAACGTAGATATCCAAGAGTCTGTTTTTGACGGCTCCCCCTCGGATCCAAAAGCCCAAGAAAAACTCGATTTTAACAAAACTTTTGCTTTTCAGAATTTTCATATCATCAAGGACCCGATGGCCTATGAATATTCGGACATTGATGGTACAGAACTGAGAAACAAACGCCTCATCACCGAAAAAAGCGACCAATTCACACTCTTTGATTTTTCAGCCAAGTGGGATGTCGTCCCAACAATGCTCACGCAATGCCATGTCGATGTCATAAACGGCTTCATGGGCCAAACAACCGATTTCCATCGAGAATTTATCAAACCTAATGTGCTGATTCTAGGTGAAAATAAAGCGGCAAATACGGCCCGCTACGTACACGGTGAATTCGGACAAGGAACCTGGACTTTCTACGGTGGACACGACCCCGAAGACTATCAGCATTTAGTAGGAGACCCTCCAACCGACCTCAATTTACACCCAAATTCTCCGGGTTACCGCCTCATCTTAAACAACATCTTGTTCCCCGCAGCTAAAAAACAAAAACGAAAAACATAGAATTATTGCTTTGTATGGCGTTTTTCTATGTTTTTTGCTTAAACTTGCAACGAATTTCCAATTGCCCATTTCAGGGACTGCTCCAAATTCAGCATTTAACTTACCATTGATGGATCTTAAAACATTAGAGAGTAAAAAAATCTCAGACCTCCGTGTCATTGCACAAAGTCTCGGCATTGAGGCCGGTGCACTCAAAAAAAACGAACTCATTGCAGCAATTATGGGTGAACCCAATGCCGCTCAGCAATCAAGTTCCTCAGAAGAAACACCAAAAGCTTCTAAAACAGAGCATTCAAATGAGTCAACTGTCGCAGCAACAGATGCCACTGGCGACGCTCAGACAAATACACGGACAAAAAGAGCAAGAAAACCAATTGCAAACGAAGAATCTTCAGAAAATAAAAGCACTGAAACTGTTGCTACAGATGCTGCTCAAACAGCAGCTACTCCGGTGACTAATGAGCAAAAAGATCAACCAAGACGCGAGAAGCAGCCCAGACAAAACAACCAAAACCAAACTGGTAACCAAGGCAACCAGAACAATCAGGGTAACCCAAATCAACAAAATAACCCGAACAAGCAAGGAAACCAAAATAATCCGCGTTTCAATCAACGCCCTGATCAAACACCAAAAGATCAAAACCAAGCAGATGCTTCTTCAGATCAATCAAGTGTTGAAACGATCAAAGAAGACTTCTATGACCTCGTTGGCATTGTAACCGCTGAAGGCGTTCTTGAAGTGATTCAAGATGGCTATGGCTTTTTGCGTTCGTCTGATTACAACTATTTACCCTCCCCTGACGATATTTACGTTTCTCAGAACCAAATCAAGTTGTTTGGTTTAAAAACCGGGGATACCGTCAAAGGAACCATTCGTCCACCGCGTGAAGGAGAAAAATTCTTCCCGTTGGTGAAAGTAGAATCTATTAATGGCCGCGATCCATCTTACATCCGTGATCGTGTGCCTTTTCAATACCTTACGCCGCTTTTCCCTTCAGAAAAATTCAAACTGACTGGCCACTCCCAAGAAACGCTTTCTACGCGTGTCATGGATCTTTTTGCGCCAATTGGTAAAGGACAGCGCGGTATGATTGTGGCGCAGCCTAAAACAGGTAAAACCATGCTCTTGAAGGATGTCGCAAACGCCATTGCTGCCAATCATCCAGAAACTTACTTAATCGTCTTACTCATTGACGAACGTCCTGAAGAGGTAACCGACATGGCTCGCTCTGTTAAAGCAGAAGTCATTGCCTCTACCTTCGATGAACCAGCAGAGCGCCACGTAAAGGTGGCCAATATGGTCCTTGAAAAAGCGAAGCGCATGGTAGAATGCGGACACGACGTTTGCATCTTACTCGACTCCATTACGCGTTTAGCACGCGCTTACAACACTGTTTCTCCTGCATCCGGAAAAGTACTTTCTGGTGGTGTCGATGCCAACGCCTTGCACAAACCAAAAAGATTCTTTGGATCTGCGCGTAAAATTGAAAACGGAGGTTCACTTTCTATTTTAGCTACAGCCCTTACTGAAACTGGCTCTAAAATGGATGAAGTCATCTTTGAAGAGTTCAAAGGAACCGGTAACATGGAACTTCAACTTGACCGCAAAATTTCTAACCGCCGCATCTATCCGGCCATTGACATTACCGCATCGGGTACGCGCCGCGAAGATTTATTAGTCGGTAAGGATGTGTTACAGCGTGTTTGGTTACTCAGAAAATTCATTGCAGACATGAACCCAGTTGAAGCGATGGAATTCATGAAATCACACATGGAAAACACACTTTCCAATGAAGAATTCTTGGTTTCAATGAATAGCTAATGAAAAGCGCCTGGACCTACGCTCTTGGTTTTGGAGGGGTTTTTATTGCCCTTAAAATGCTCGCGTTTGCCGCACAATGGCAGCTGCATCAAATCCAACCTTTTGTGTTGCTCAATATGGCCTTCTTGACGGCCGGCATCGCCCTTTTCTTGTACAAGAAAAAACGCTCTGAAGCACAAAGCAATATCTTAACTGATATTAAAAATGGTTTGTCTGTAGGTTTGCCCTATACCCTGCTCGTGAGTTTCTTTTTGTTTTTCTACTACAAAGACATCGACCCGAGTTTCAACCAACAGAAATTGGCTCAAATTGAAAGCCAAATGGACAGCCCCTCTGAAATTGCTCAAATTAGAAAAAGTAATCAGGCATTAGAAAATAAAACAGATCAAGAAATCAGGACTCTTGCCAAACAAAATATGTCCTTGATGTACAATCCTCAGTTTACGCTTAGCGTAAGCCTTTTGGCACTGTTGGTATACAGCACACTCAATAGTTTATTGATTGCTGTCATCTATAGAAAGATTGTTTTTAAAGACTAGGCCTGCCTTAAAGCTTGGCAACTATTGCTGCGCCAAGAGCGTCGTAGTCAATGCCATCAAAGTTTCCACTTGACATCATTAACAATACTTTATTGTGCCAGTCAATGTTTTGAATAAACGTAAGCACCTGTTCAGTTGTTTGGCAAACCAATACAGCTCCACCAAAGCCTTTACTTACCTCATCAATGGAAAGCGCAGGTAATTTTTTATGTGCAACCACCTCTGGGCTGAAATAAACCAACGCTTGATCTGCAGCAGCCATTGCGCCCTCATATTGCGGTAAAAATGCCTTTTGCAAGGAGCTGAAAGTATGGAGTTCCATACATGCAATGACCTCACGGTTTGGAAATTGTTGCGCCACAGCAGACGTTGTGGCTTTCAGTTTAGATGGCGAGTGTGCAAAATCTTTGTACATCACAAATTCAGGATGCTCGGTGACCTTTTGCAAGCGCTTGCCCGCACCCGTAAAATCATGCATTGCAGACAAGAACGCAGCAGGTTGAATACCCATTTGTTGCCCAACATACATGGCGCCCATTAAGTTTTGCAGGTTATGAGCACCAAAAATCTTTAAGTCATAGGTTTGTCCGTCAAAAGTTAAGCGGGTTCCAGTTGCTGTAGGAGTAAATTCAGGCGTCTGATAAGGCTTGAGTTCACAATGCTGAACACCTTTTGCTAAATCTTGTAAAACAAGATCTTCTTGATTGTAGACCAAGGAGCCATTTGCTTCAATGAGCTCAATAAATTTGGCAAACTGCTCGACGTAGTTTTCAAAAGTTGGGAAGACATTGATGTGATCCCAGGCTACTCCTGAAAGCAACGCAATATTTGGCTGGTATAAATGAAATTTAGGTCGGCGATCAATTGGTGAACTGAGGTATTCATCACCTTCCAAAATCATAATAGGTGC
>JBILTD010000085.1:0-7592 GCA_044371695.1 Crocinitomicaceae bacterium
GTTACCGCTCACAACTAGACGACGGTCCTTTTGCCGAGTTATTAGCCGCCTCTTCCAAAAAAGATGCCTTCACGCAATATACCAACGTGGGTATCCACAAAGATGACCTCATTTTTACGATCAAAGACCATCCGGTCAAGAAATTTGGCTCACAAGGCCAGCAAAAATCGTTTATCATTGCCCTTCGACTGGCTCAATTTGACTGGCTCAAAGCCCACAAAGGTGTCAAACCCATTTTGCTCCTTGATGACATCTTTGATAAACTCGATCAGCAGCGCGTCGAACGCCTCATTGCACTTGTAAGTGCCGATTATTTTGGTCAGGTGCTTATTACCGACACCGACCCTGCCCGCATGCGCGATTTATTTAGTAAATTGCCTGGTGCAACACAACTTATTGAAATCAAAGAAAACCAAGCCTACGCCCTATGAATCAGGATTTTAAAAGACAGGGTGAAGAAAAACCCCTTGGTCAGCTCGTAAAAGGCATCATGAAAGCCTATGGCCTTGAAGAAAAAATGAAGTCCTATGACCTCATTGCTGCTTGGCCCGAACTCATGGGCCCTGCCGTGGCACAACGCACCAAAGACATCAAGATTCAGAACAACACGCTGTACCTCACCATCGATTCTAGCGTCATGCGCGACGAACTATTTCATGGCAAGCAAATCATTATTGCGCGCTGTAATGCACATGTCGGTGAAGAGCTCATCCGAGATATCTGGTTCAATTAGATGTGCAACCCAAGCAGCAAAGGGCTGCCAAAGATTTTGTAATTTTGTTTCAAATCAATCAAGAATATGTCAAATGCCTTTTTTAATGTTCCAGTTGCCAAAAATGAGCCAGTAAGGCCTTACGCTCCCGGAACTTCAGAACACAACTCGCTCATCGCGAAATACCACGATCTCAAAAATCAAGCGCCAATTGAGGTGCCAATGTACATTGGCGGAAAAAAAGTAAGCACTGAAAATAAAAAAGTTCTTTCAATGCCACACGATCATCAAAAGGTACTTGGTCACTATTGTCAGGGTGATGCTTCACATGTAGAGGCGGCTATCGCAGCTGCGCTTCAAGCAAAAAGTGCTTGGGCTGCGCTTCCTTGGCAAGAACGCGCTGCAGTTTTCTTGCGTGCTGCTGATTTATTAGCGGGCCCGTTCCGCGACCGCATGAATGCTGCAACCATGCTGGCACAATCTAAAAATGTATTCCAAGCAGAAATCGATGCAGCCTGTGAGCTCATCGACTTCTTCCGCTTCAATGTCCAGTACATGACCCAGATTTACAAAGAACAACCTGAGTCTTTACCGGGCATGTGGAACCGTCTAGAATACAGACCACTAGAAGGTTTTGTTTTTGCACTGACACCTTTTAATTTTACATCAATTGCAGCTAATTTATCAGCAGCACCAGCCCTAATGGGCAATGTAGTTGTTTGGAAACCCGCTGAAACTCAAATCTATTCCGCTCAGGTCATCATGGAGCTTTTTGAAGCCGCAGGTTTACCTGCAGGTGTCATCAATATGGTTACTGTTTCAGGACAAGTTGCTGGTGACGTCATTTTTAAACATCCTGAATTTGCGGGAATTCATTTTACAGGTTCAACTGATGTATTCAGACAACTTTGGAAAAATATTGCCGGAAATATAGAGCACTACAAATCATACCCTAGAATTGTAGGCGAAACCGGCGGAAAAGACTTCGTCATGGTTCATCAAAGTGCAGGCGCTGCTGAGGTAGCTACTGCTTTATCAAGAGGCGCCTTTGAATTCCAAGGACAAAAATGTTCAGCAGCTTCCAGAGCTTATGTGCCTGCAAGTTTGTGGCCAGATGTGAAAAAAATCTTTGTTTCCCAGGTGGAATCTTTTAAAATGGGAAGCCCTGAAAACAGTTCAAACTTTATCAATGCCGTTATTAGTGAGCGTGCTTTTGATCGCATTGCAGCCTACATTGACTACGCAAAAGCCCAACCAGACGCTCAAATTATTACCGGCGGAAACTACGATAAATCGAAAGGTTATTTCATTGAGCCAACCACGATTGTCACAACGAATCCAAAATTCCGCACCATGGTCGAAGAGATTTTTGGGCCAGTACTCACTATTTACGTCTATCCAGATGCCGAATTTGAGGCAACCCTAGAACTCCTTGATCAAACTTCAGAATATGCCCTAACGGGTTCAATCATTGCCACAGATCGCTACGCCGTTCAATTGGCCACTACTAAATTGGCGAACGCTGCAGGAAATTTCTACATCAATGACAAACCAACCGGTGCTGTAGTTGGCCAGCAACCATTTGGTGGCGCACGTGGTTCTGGAACCAATGACAAAGCGGGTGCAGCCATGAATTTATTGCGCTGGGTTTCTGCACGCACCATCAAAGAAACCTTTGTTCCACCAACAGATTATCGCTACCCATTCTTAGGTTAAGCCTATGCTTCGTTTCGGGATTTTTCTTGCGATCTTATTTTGCTCTTTTGATTTCAGCGCTCAATGGCGCTGGAATCTTCAGGCAGAAATTGGTGCCAATAAACAAGAATTTCAGCAGGTCTACGCACTGAGCCAACAACCCTTTGATCCAAAATCATTTTGGAAAGCAACGGCAGGTGGTGAGGTTCAGCTAGGTTATACTTTCTTGAAAGTCATGACACTTTACACTGGATTGGGTTATGCGCATCAAAACTTAGCGTATCAGACTACTGAGTGGGCAACAGACCCAGATGGGCTTTCTTATTTGCTGCTTTGTAATAAGGTAGCAACTGGTGAATTACTCACACTTCCAATTGGTTTAGAACTCAAGGTGCTCAGCGTGCATGCAGGCGGCGGTTTGCAGTATCGCTATCGGGTGCAAGGGCAAATGCAAAAAGATTTTTATGCGTATTATCCAGGCGCAACTGAACCCATTTTGTTAAGTACCGAAGTGGGTGAGCATACACAAGCCAAGCTCGACATGGGCTATTTTGCTTACTTGCAATGGAATCCTATCAAACGCATCGGTATCAGGGCTTCTGCCTACCGCGGATTCAGAGATTTAAGCAATGGCCTTGAAGTGGGTGCATTCAATGAGTGGCAGCAGCTTTTCAATAAAGAAAGCTTGGTATTGAAAAATCTGCAATTCAACATCGGATTAAACATCAAACTCACCGATTAATCTACTTTTTAATATTTAGGTTCATTCAATTAAACCATTAGCTTCATTTTTTATTCCAGTTGCTATGAAATCAATGATCTTACTCATCTCCTTTTTATTTTCATGGTTGTCTTTAGAAAATCAATCTGGAATAGTAACAGAAGCCAAACAGCTTCAGCTTCAAGCTCAAAAGTTCGATTTACGCGTAACGGTCACTTCTGTCAACAGTGCGAAAGGGCTCATTGAATTTGCGCTTTACAAAAATCCAGAGGTTTTTACACAAGCTGGCAAGACACATCGTTTGGCCAGAGTTAATGCTCAGAAAGGAGAAGTGAGTTTCGTTTTTGCTGATCTTGAAGCCGGAAAATATTCAATCGTTGTGTATCACGATGAAAATCAAAACAAGATTTGCGATAAAAATTTCTTTGCAATTCCTACGGAAGCCTATGCGTTTTCAAATAATGTAAGGCCCAAACTAACGGTGCCAAGTTTTGACGATTGCGCTATCAATCTGCAGCAAAACAAAAGCATCAGCATCAAGATGGTGTATTAAGGCTTTGTAGCAAGCTTTCAATTTGCGCAAGAATTGGTTGACCATCGTTTTCAATAATATAGGAGGCGCGTTCCCTTTTTTTGTCATCACCCCATTGCGCATTTATTCTCTGTAGAATAACGGCTTCTTCGAAACCATCTCTTTTCTTTACGCGGTCTATCCGTAATTGGAGTGGCGCACACACGAGCACCGTTGCGTCGAATTGTTGATGCGCCCCTGTTTCAAACAAAATAGCAGCTTCATTAAAAACAAGCCTACTTTTTTGAGCATGAGCCCAAGTTTCAAAGCGCTTGCGCACCAACGGATGCACGCGTACCTCAACTTCTTTTTTGAGTTCAGGGTTGTTAAACAGCGCTTGGCTCAGTACTTCTTTTTGAAAAATACCATTGACATACAGTGCATCTCCAACTAAAACAATTAACTCTTTTTGAAGCAGGCCGTCCTCGTTATAAAGTGCTTTTGCTTCCTGATCTGAATAAAAAACAGGATAACCCATGTGTTCTAATACGGCTGCAACCAAACTTTTGCCTGAGCCAATTCCACCGGTGAGTCCTATGCGTAACATGGCTCGAAATTAGGAAAAGAAAGTTGTAAATTTGCACTATGCCGAAGAAAGAATGGTTTGCCGAGTGGTTTGACTCCCCTTATTATCACTTGCTTTATAATAACAGAGATGCCAATGAAGCGCGTGCTTTTATTCAAAAGCTTGTTGAAAAGCTCGCATTAGCCCCTGGAGCGCCTGTTCTTGATTTAGCTTGCGGCAAAGGTAGACACGCAGTAACGCTTGCAGAGTTAGGCTTCAAAGTATTAGGGGCTGATTTAGCGCCACAAAGCATAGCAGCTGCCCTAGAGTTTCCAAAACTGCAGCCAAGTCTTGATCTCAATTTCATGGTTCATGACATGCGGGAAGTCATCGAAAACAAGCAGTTTACAGCCGTATTTAACCTCTTCACTAGTTTTGGTTATTTTGAAGCGCTAGCCGATAATCACAAGGTTTGCGCCTCAATCGCGACCATGTTAGCACCAAATGGCATTGTCGTCATTGACTTTTTCAATGCACAAAAGGTTCGTCAAAATTTGGTAGCTGAAGAAAGCGTTTCACGAGGCGACATCAATTTTGAAATCAAACGATGGGCCAGCGACACACATATATTTAAACAAATCAGCATTCAAGATCCGCAACACGACCAAACGATTGGCCCGTATACGGAGCGGGTTCAGGCCCTTAGTTTATCCGATTTTCAAGAACTTTTAGAACCAAGTTTTGACTTATTGAATACTTATGGCTCTTATGATCTTGCGCCTTTCAATCCGGAGAACAGCGATCGACTTATTTTAATTGCAAAAAAGAAACCATGAATTTTTACGTCGTAGAACTCCTTCTGATTGCCTCGGTTGTTTTAGGCGGTGCTGTCGTTAGTTATTTTAAAGCCACCAATAAAAATCAATATATCAAATTGGCCTTGGCTTTTAGTGGCGGTTTTTTATTGGCCGTCATTTTTCAGCATTTGCTCCCAGAACTTTATGGTTCTCATGAAGGGCATGCGCATGCACACACTGAAGTGCTACCTACTTTTCAGGTGGGAGTTTTTATTCTGCTGGGTTTTTTAGTGCAGTTGGTACTAGAGTATTTCTCTGGTGGCATTGAGCATGGTCACGTGCATGTGCACAAAGGTCAAGCTATGCCTTGGGCCTTGTTTGTGTCACTTTCTGTACACTCTGTCATTGAAGGCATTCCGTTAGGCAACATGTTACAAATTGGCACCGACCCAAACCACCAAGCAGAATTTAATGGGAGTTTCTTATGGGGGATCATTTTTCATCAAATCCCGGTAGCTATTGCGCTCATGACGCTTTTGTTGGCTACCAGACTTCAAAAGCAAAATGCTTGGCTCATTTTGTTAGCTTTCGGACTCATGACACCGCTTGGCGTGCTGCTGGGGCTTGGCATCACCACTGAACAGCTTGGCTTGAATGTTCAACTCATTTTAGCAGTTGTAGTCGGGATGTTCTTGCACATTTCAACCACTATTATTTTTGAAACCACAGAAAACCACAAGTTCAATTTACTAAAACTCTTAAGTATTTTGATAGGAAGTGGTTTGGCCCTCAGTATTTTCTAGACTGCTACAGCTTAGAACGGAAGATCGTCGTCTTCTTCTGAGCTGCTTGCTGCTGCTCCGGGCATAGGATCTGAACCTAAAGACATCGCAGATGGCCCTGAACTTGGCATGCCCATTCCTTGACTTTGGCCTTGCTTCTCGATTCGCCAAGCTTCAATAGTATTGAAGTATTTTACTTCGCCTTGTGGTGAAGTCCATTCGCGGCCGCGCAGGTTAAAAGATACTTCAACGCTATCATTGACTTGGAATTGATCAAGCATGTTGCATTTGTCTTGGGTAGCTTGAAACATGATATCTTGTGGATACATAGAAGTAGTATCTGTGACAACAAACTCGCGTTTTTGGAATTTATCTGAGATTTTTTGGGTGTCTTGAATGACCTTGATGGTTCCGGTAAATTTGAACATGGATAGGATTGTTAGTTGTTAAACGATAAAAGTGTGAGCCACGCGGCTTCTAATTCATTTTGAGCGAGTAATTCTTTTGCTTGTAAATGGAGCGCTTTTTCAAGGGCTTGGGCGTCGTCTTCGAGCTCGAGGAAAAGTGGTGCCAATTCTATGAGTTTGTATTCGTTGACATCGGTTTCGTTGGGAAGTGCTTCTATGCCGGCTAACTGACCCAGGTCATTGGCGCTCAGCACTTCACTTGCTTTGATGTCTGGGGGCAATGCGTCATAGCCAATGCCGCAAGATGTGATGGGTTTTTTGATTTCAAACATAGAGTTGACATCGGCGCGGCAGTACCAATCGCCACCCATGCGTGCTACAAGATCAATTTTGTGTTGGTCTATGAGGCCTTGCTCATTGAGAACACTAGGGTCGATGTGCATTTGGATGACCTCGCAAATGATGAGGTTACCCGCACCACCTTCTTGCCCAAGCTCAATGACTTCATTCACTTTGCATTCAAACTGAACTGGAGCTTGCGCTACACGGTGGGGCTTGATTTTTTCAGAGGCCAAAGCTGTGAAGCCAGACTTTACAAATTCATCGACCTCAGGGGCATAGGGTGAACTGGCTAAACTCATTTGGTGAACCATGTTGTAGTTGACCACGTTGATCACGACCTCAGGTACCTCTTTGACGTTGTTGTAGGTATCTTTGCTTTGACCGGTGCGCCCGGATCTGGCAGGTGAAAAAACCAAAATTGGTGGGTTTGCAGAAAAGACATTGAAAAAACTAAACGGCGCGAGGTTGTGCTCGCCTTTAGTATTAATGGTGGCCGCAAACGCAATGGGGCGAGGACCAATGGCACCAAGCAAAAGTTGGTGCAAACGCTGTATTGGTAAATCTTTTGGATCGATGCTCTGCATAGAAAATCAAAGTTAGCCAAAATTCGTAAATTGGCGTTGTGATTTTACGTACAATAACTTGCCTTTTCTGTCTTTTTTTAAGCATCCAGTTCCATGCTCAAAATAAGCGCAATTCTTCGGGTAAACGCGAAGGAAAGTGGGTATTTACGGGTAAAGATTTTCCAAAATCAGGCGCTGCAAAAGATGCAAAGGTGGAAGAGGGTTATTATGTCAACGGTAGAAAGCAAGGGGTTTGGATCAAATATTTCCAAGATGGTAAAACACCAAAGCTCAAAGGAAATTATACAGATAACAGGCCCGAAGGTGCATTCACAAGATATCATAGCAACGGCAAAATTGCTGAGCAAGGCACATTTGGCAAAAATGGGTACAAAGGCTTGCTGACGCGCTACTATGAAAATGGTCAAGTGGCGTACAAAGCAAATTATAATAATGAAGGTCAAGAAAGTGGTTTGGTTCAACACTACCACCCGAAC
>JBILTD010000086.1:0-7577 GCA_044371695.1 Crocinitomicaceae bacterium
TGAAGTGGCTTGGTTGATTACATAAAAACGGAACGTAACCGAAGAAACGTTTGAGAAAGCAGCAGGCAAATTGATGGTATCGGCAAACATAATGTTTCCGTTCCAGCCTGAGGCTAAAGTATCAATGTCAGTTGCATAGTTATCTAGGCTTGAACGCACAAAAATAGTTGGCGTACCACCTGTAGTGCTGGTGCGCTGATTCAGTGCTAATTTGTTCAAGTTAAGATTGGTACAGTTTACTCCTGAAATAGTGAATTGGTTGTACTGATTGAGGTCAAGAATTGCTGTGGTATTCCAACCGCTGCGATTAAATACACCCCCACCCGACGCACAAGCAGTTCCTTGTGCTTCAAAATTAGAAAACGTAAAGTTTGTTCCAGCATTAGTTGCGGCAACATCTTGTGTAGCACAATCTACAGTAGCTGCAAATTGATAAATCCCCATTTGTAATGGCGCATCAAAACCGTTGCAATCTTCATCGATGCCATTTCCTGGTACATCGACTGCCCCAGGATGAATTTGATTATTGTTATCGTTGCAGTCTGTAGCATTGGTTACATAACCTGCAATTGGGGTACATCCTGATTGACTAACAGCAGCGTTACCATAGCCATCGTTATCTAAATCTTGATAGAAAGTCAAGGAACCAACTAAATTAAGATTCAAGGTAAGCGTACTATCACAGCCATGAACATTTTGTAAATTCTGTGTATACGTACCTGATGTAGTGTAAGTTTGACCATTCAAGGTGTATGGACCACAAAAAGTGACGTTTTGAGTTGAAGTGCTTGCATTGTGAATCATTAAGTTAAGGTTAATGATGGAGTCACAGCCAGCAGCATTTGCATTAGTCAAAGTCTGAACATAGGTACCAGATGTTGTGTAGGTCTGGTTATTCAAAGAATAGCTGTTACATGCCATTGCAGAAATGGTATTGTAGGTCACGCAAGAAGATGCTGAACTTGGCGTTACCGAAGCCCAAGTTTCTCCGGCACGAATTTCATCGATTTCATAATTTCCTGTACCGGCCGCTTGACGCAAATAAACAGATTGGATACCATTCGTTGGCCAAGCACTGGTTCCTCCTGAGTTGGTAACTCCAGGAGTAGGTTCAGCAGCTCCTGGGATCGGATTGACCCATAACGAAGCGGTAATTGCGCCTGCTGCTGCAGGAGCAGATGCTTTTGCAACTACGAGCATGGTAGTACCTACTGCAAATTCTGTAGGAAGATAAGTTGCTACAGCACCAGCACCACCTGAGGTATTCAAAATTCCTAATTGAAAGGTATTTGGAGTGGTTCCTAACTTAATAAATAAACGCGGGAAATATATAGTAACTGATGCTCCGGCTGTACCTCCGAAACCGATAAAATATGCACCACCAGTAGTTAATCCTGTTGTATTCGTAACGTTGAGTAAAAACGAAAAATATCCGGATGTTCCGGTAGTAGTGAAGGGTTTATTTATATCTTCAGTAGCGGTTGTAGAACCGGCAATAAGGGCCATACGATTTCCTGCTGAAGCAGCTAATCCAGGGTAAGTTAGAGACGAACCTGATTGAGATGGTGTCGTTAAGGCAACTAATTGTCCCTCTTGCCCAGCTGTAACACTATGTGTTGTCCAACCATTCGCATTGGCTGATCCAGTAAAGTTGAATGATTCAAAGGCTTGAGCGAAGGCATTGACGCTCAGCACGGTAAATAGAAAAAGTATTGCTTTTTTCATAGATAAATTTTTGTAATGTAAAATTACGACTTTGTAAGTTAATATACTGTAAACTAGGAAATACTTATGAAAGAAAAAGGCGGGATAACCCGCCTTTTCACTCTTATTTCATGCTGCTTATTCTGCTGAAGCTTGTTCTGGCGCTGGGCGCTCAGGACGTGGCAACAACACTTTGCGAGACAATTTCCATTTCTTAGTCTTTGGATCTTTACCAATGACTTTGAAAGTAAGTACTTCGCCTTCTTTCACAACATCTTCCATTTTTGCTGTTTTTTCCCAAGCAAATTCAGAGATATGAATAAGGCCATCTGTACCTGGTACGATTTCAACGAAACAACCAAATTCTTTCACTGATTTCACTTTACCTTCGTAGGTTGCACCATCTTCAACTTGTGGTGGGAATGCAATCTGACGGATCAAGCGAATTGCTTCTGCCATATCGTCGCCGTTGTTAGAAAGAATTTGAACGCGTCCTTCACCTGTAGGTAATTCTTCAATCGTGATGGTTGTTTTGGTTTCTTTCTGAAGACCTTGAATGATTTTTCCTCCAGGTCCGATGATCGCACCGATCATTTCGTTAGGCACATTGAATGCTTCTAAACGAGGAGTTTGCGGCTTCATTTCAGTGTTTGGAGCTGCAATAGTCTCAGTGATTTTTCCTAAGATATGTAAACGACCTGCACGCGCTTGCTCAAGTGCTTGCATCAAGATTTCGTATGGTAAACCATCTACCTTGATATCCATTTGACATGCTGTGATTCCGTTTGCTGTACCCGTAATTTTGAAGTCCATGTCACCTAAGTGATCTTCATCACCAAGGATATCAGACAAGACAGCAAATTTACCTTCGTCAGCTACCAAGCCCATCGCAATTCCGGATACAGGTGCCTTAATAGGAACACCACCATCCATTAAAGCTAATGTACCCGCACAAACAGTTGCCATAGAAGACGAACCATTTGATTCAAGGATATCAGAAACCAAACGTACTGCATAAGCGTAGTCGTCTGGCATCACTGGCTTAAGTGCACGAAGCGCCAAGTTTCCGTGACCAATTTCACGACGTGAAGTACCGCGTAATGGACGTGCTTCACCTGTAGAGAATGGTGGGAAGTTATAGTGTAATAAGAATTTTTCAGTTCCTTGGAAAGTAGCACCATCGATGAGCTGCTCATCCATTTTACCACCTAAAGTAAGGGTAGTGATCGATTGTGTTTCACCTCTGGTAAATACAGCAGAACCGTGTACCATTGGCAAGTAATCTACTTCAGCCCAGATCGGACGAATTTCATCGAAGTTACGTCCGTCAAGACGCTTGCGCTCATTGAGCATCACCCAACGAACGGCCTTTTTCTTCACTTCAGAGAAGTAAGGAGAAATGAACTTACCAGCTGTTTCTAATTCTTCTTCTGTAAATGCTGCTTTAACTTCTGCTTTGATTGCATCAAACAATTCAGTACGCTGTGCTTTGTTGGCCAAGCCCATGCGCGCAACATCTTTACACTTTTCCATTGCCAATTCATAAACGCGCGCTCTGACCGCTTCGTCATGTGTTTCGTGGCAATATTCTCTTTTAGGATTCGCTGTTGGGATTTCAGCAGCAAGTTCTAATTGGAAGTTACATTGTTCGATGATAGCTGCATGCGCCAATTTAATGACTTCAACCATGTCAGCTTCAGAAACTTCTTTCATCTCACCTTCAACCATGTTGACATCTTTTGCAGTACCTGCAACCATCACGTCGATATCAGATTGAGCGATTTCTGCCATTGTAGGGTTGATGATGTATTCACCATTTACACGACATACTCTTACTTCAGACATCGGGCCATTGAAAGGAATGTCAGAAACCGCAATTGCTGCAGATGCGGCTAAACCACACAAAGCATCTGGGTTGTTGACACCGTCATAAGACAACAATTGAATCATCAATTGAACCTCAGCATGGTAATCGTCTGGAAATAGTGGGCGCAAAGCGCGGTCAACCAAACGCATCACGAGAATTTCTGTTTCTGAAGGGCGTGCCTCACGACGGAAGAATCCGCCAGGGAAACGACCTGCAGCCGCATATTTCTCACGGTAATCTACCGTAAGCGGAAGGAAATCTACTCCTTCTTTTGCTTCTTTTGCAGCAACAACAGTTGCAAGCAACATGGTATCGCCCATGCGAACCACTACAGACCCATCTGCCTGTTTTGCCAACTTACCAGTCTCTACAAGGATTTCCTTGCCGCCGGTCATAATTGACTTTCTTGTACCTATATTCATCTTTTTTTATTTACTAACTTTTAAACAAAGAGGGGGCTTTCGATGTAATCGAAGCCCCCTCTCCCAATAAATTTGCTATGCTTGATAAAAGATTAGCGACGAAGCCCTAATTCTTTAATCAATGCACGGTATTTCTCAATATCGTTTGCCTTGAGGTAATCTAAAAGGCTACGACGCTTACCAACTAAAAGTTGAAGTGCGCGCTGTGTACCGTAGTCTTTGCGATTCTTCTTAAGGTGCTCAGTCAAGTGACTGATGCGAAATGTGAACAAAGCGATTTGGCCTTCTGTTGAACCAGTGTTGGTTTCAGAACCGCCGTGTTTTGCGAAGATTTCTTTCTTCTTTGCTGAATCTAAATACATGCTAATATTTTTGTAAATGATTATTATGTAGACTGATCACCGTGATCAATACGGGTGCAAAGATAGGAACTCTTTTTGAATTGAACAAAAAACCGCAATATATTGGACTTACTGTACTTTTTAAACACGGACCTCTATTTTGATTATCTTTGCAGCGTTCTTAGGTGTTTGCCTGTCAAACTTAATAAGGAATCCGGTGCAATTCCGGAGCTGTATCTGCAGCTGTAAGTGTCTAAAATGCAATTCAAAAGGTCACTGAGCAATCGGGAAGACGAATTGAAACGGACACGAGCCAGAAGACTTGCCTTAGAACAGCGTGAAGACTTCAGATTAAAGTCGGTATCGCCGGGCACTAACTTTAGCGCCTTGCCGCACCACTTTTTTCCATGTCATTGTTTAATTTTAAATGCTTAACAAACATGAAAAAAGGATTATTTATTTTCGCCGCACTCACTAGTGCAAGCTTGTATGCACAGCAATACGTGCATCAAGTCCTCATTGCTAATGAAGGTTTTTTTGACTTTCAGACCAATGCAATCATTGAACCCGCTACCATCGGTACTTACAACCCAACAACACAAACTTATGTAGTTGTTGATACCCTTGACGGACAGCGCTTCAGTTCAGACGTCATTATTGATGGCAACTTTTATTATGTGGCTGCCGACACCAAAATTTTTAAGTACGACCTCAATACGCATCAAGAAGTAGCAAGTGTGACGCTCACTGGTGTGAGGAATCTCGCTATTGCAGGAGATAAATTGATTGCAACTCGTGGTGAATATCTTCAAACATTTGATTCATACCTCCAAGTTTTCGATAAAAACACAATGCAATTGCTGGCGGCTCTAGATACTACTGTTGGGCCAAAATGGGCTACTCAAAATATTGTTGTCGTGAATAATATTGCTTATGTCGCTGTCAATAACGCCTATGAATGGGGCAACGAAAAAGGGCTCATCGGACAGCTCGACCTCAACACTTTACAATATGGAAATGAAATCGATTTAGGCCCAGAAGGTAAAAACCCAGATAATCTTTTCTTGTTTAACAATGAATTGGTTACTGTTAACAACAAAGATTGGTCAGGAGCCTCAGTTTCAAAAATCACTTTGAATGGTAACGTCAATACGCAAAACTTAGCCAACGCCGTTACAGGTTGCGGAACCTCTGCCCTACGCGACGACAAATTGGTGTACCAGATTTCCATGGAAAATACGCTTAATGATTACAGCTTACTTAATATGGCTTACGAAGGTCCTGTAAATGGCATTACTGAAAACTTCTATGACCTCGCTCAAGATCCAGTATCAGGAAATCTTTACGCTTCAAATACTGACTTCTTTTCTACTGGAAAGGTTTACGTTTTCTCACCTAGCAATAACGAACTAACGCAATTCAACGCAGGTGTATCACCAGGTACCATTGTTTTTGATGTGCGCTCTTCAGTAGGCGTTCATGAAGTTGAGTCAAAGGTTGCGGTATATCCGAACCCATGCACCGATCAAATTCAAATCAGCGGCCTCACGCCAAATACTTCTTACACTTTAACTGACGCTGCTGGAACTGCCATGCTTAAAGGATCAGAAACTGTGCTTTCATTGAACCATTTTGCACCAGGTATTTACTTCTTAAATGTAAACGGAACCCTGACAAAAATTGTCAAGCAATAAGTTTTACTGACTTTCGAAAAAAAGGCCGCTCTTGGAGCGGCCTTTTTTATGAATGTTTATCTTTGTTCTATGCAACAAATCCTCGATAACCAGCAAATTCAGCAAAAAATCGTTCGCCTTGGGCACCAACTCTTAGAGGCAACCTTTGATCAGCAAGAAGTTTTTATTGGCGGAATTGCTGGCAATGGCTTTGTTTTGGCCCAAAAACTCAGTGAAACACTGCGTGCCAATAGCGACATGCAAATTCATTGTTTTGAAATCCAACTCAACAAAGATGAGCCTTGGAATGACCCGATTACGTTTAGCATCGAACAAAAAACACTCAAAAATGGCTACATTGTCTTGGTTGATGATGTGATCAATAGTGGCAAAACCATGCAATACGCGCTCATGAAGTTTTTAGAACAAGCCACCAAAACCATCAAAACCGTAGTGCTTATTGATCGTCAGCACCGTCGCTACCCCATCAAAACCGATTACGCCGGATTGAGTTTATCTACCACGCTTAAAAATCACGTAGACGTTCAATTTACAACCACCGATTCTAAAGTATTTTTATACTAATGGAAAAAATTACAGAAGCGAGCTCAGTATACGAGCAACTTGACCAAATGTCAACGCTTGAATTGCTCAATGGCATCAATGAGCAAGATCAACAAGTCGCTCATGCCGTAGCGCTCGTGATTCCGCATATCAGTGCCTTTGTTGATGCTTGCTTTGAACGGATGAAGCAAGGCGGACGCCTCTTTTATATTGGCGCCGGCACCAGTGGACGCCTCGGGATTGTAGACGCCAGTGAATGCCCGCCAACTTTTGGTGTGGCGCATGGTCGTGTCATCGGACTCATTGCAGGCGGCGACACCGCCATCAGAAAAGCAGTCGAATTTGCTGAAGATGATACCGAACAAGGTTGGAAAGACATCCTTGAACATCATCCTACCGCAGTTGACACCATTGTTGGTATCGCTGCATCTGGCTCCACCCCTTATGTACTCGGAGCACTTGAAGCAGCCAATCAAGCGGGTTTACTCACAGCTGGCATCACTTGTAATCCGGGCTCAGCACTAGCAGCAGTTGCACAACATGCCATGGCTCCAATTGTTGGGCCAGAGTTTGTTACAGGCAGTACACGCATGAAATCAGGTACGGCACAAAAATTAGTGCTCAATATGATTTCAACGAGTTTGATGATTAAACTTGGCCATGTTAAAGGCAATAAAATGGTCGATATGCAACTGAGCAACGACAAGCTTGTGGAGCGCGGTGCAAAAATGGTAGCAGAGGCCTTGGGTCTAGATCAACAAACAGCGAAAGAACTTTTAATCAAACACGGCTCTGTGCGAAAAGCAGTAGACGCTTATCAAAAAAACTAATATGTCCACATTTGATCCTAACGGAGTCGGTATCGCAAATGGTAATATTTTTGGCTTTCCTTACACCGAACAAGAGGCTGATCTTGTCCTAGTTCCAGTTCCCTGGGACGCCACTGCTTCCTACGGAAAAGGAACAAGCAAAGGGCCACAAGCTATTTTAGAGGCCTCTACTCAAC
>JBILTD010000087.1:0-7575 GCA_044371695.1 Crocinitomicaceae bacterium
CAGTTGGCAGACCCGCCGTTGTACCATAAATGGCGCTGGCGTGTTTTTGTGTCCAGCGTCCAAATTCTTTCAGAATGGCAACTTGTTCGTCTGGAATTGTACCATCTGCTTTGGGCCCGATATCGAGTAGCAGGTTGCCGCCCATGCCCAGACATTCAGTAAAAATACTGAGCAGTTCAAAATGACTCTTAAAGTTGCGGTCTTGTGGGCGATAACCCCAGTTGTCGTTGGTGGTAAGGCACAATTCCCAAGTGTTTCTGTCGGGGTGAATGACCGGCATGTTTTGCTCTGGGGTGTCGTAATCGCCGAAGCTTTTGAGCCTTCCATTTAATATTGCATTTGGATTTTTAGCATGAATGATGGAATCAATTTTTGCTGCTTCCCACTCTGTTTCAGAATGTTCCCAATCGCCATCAAACCAATACAGATCCGGGTTGTAGTTCGTTGCGATTTCAGCAATTTGGCCGTGCATGAATGTTAAAAAACGATCCCAGCGTGAGGGGTCATCTTTGATTTGATAACGGCTTGAATCTTTGAGAAAGGCAGGGTAGTCATTAGAGGACCAATCGAGTAGAGAATAATAAGCGCCGGTTTTGATGTTTTCTTTTCGGAGTGCAGCAAACAACGGAGCAATGAGGTCTTGCTGGGCTGGTGTTTGATAAGTAGTGCTGAAAGGATACTTCGGGTTCCAGTTTTGCTGTTTACTGGCTTGCGGTGTCTTGAGTTTGGTGTTGTAGAGTGCCAAGCCGTCGTGGTGCTTGGTAGTAATGACACAATAGTTGGCGCCACTTGCTTTGATAAGTGCTGCCCACTGTTCCGGTTGGTAATGCTCAGCCGAGAATCTTTTCATTTGTGACATATAAGAAGGGTAGGTCACACTTTTGTTGTGAAAGGCCCAACTCTCTGAGGTGCCATCAACCGCATACATGCCCCAATGAATAAAGATGCCAAGTTTGGCGTCGGCAAACCATTCAGGGGTTTGTTTGCTTTCTTGTGCTAAAAAAATAGTCGGTAGGAGGAAGAGGAAAAGTCCAATTTTATTCATCTCTCAAAGGAACAAAAATGCCCCGAAACGACCAAAATTTAAACAAGTGTTTAATTTTTTATACAAATCTTAAACATTTGTTTAAAAAGAGTGTTTAACTTTGCAGCGCAAATTTTGCAATACCTATGAAAAGAGACCTCAGTACGGAAGAAAAAATAAAGGCAGCTGCAAAGAAAGTCTTTATGACCAAAGGCTTTGATGGTTGTTCAGTACGCGATATTGCCAAAGAGGTAGGAAGCAATGTTGCTTTGCTCAACTATTACTTCAGATCCAAAGAAAAACTCTTCGAACTCATTTTTGAAGGCGCCATGAGTGATTTCTTGCAGTCCATGATTGAAGTATTTAGCTCCAATCTGACACTTCAAGAAAAGCTAGAACAACTCATAGATAAAGAGTTTGAGTTTTTCATGGAGCACCCTGAACTACCCATGTTTATTCTGCAGTCCTTACATCAGAACAAAACCGATGCCCCAATGCCAAGTCATTTTTTAGAACCCATCGCAAACACGGGCATCTTCGAGCAATTTGAAATGGCAAAAGCCAAAGGTGAAATCAGAGATATCAGTATCCGCAACATGACCATGTTATTGATGTCTAATGTGCATTATCCTTTCATGTCGAAAAAATTGACCGAGCAGTTTCACGGAATTGACGCCGAAGTTTTTGAAGCAGATTTAATCAAGCATAAAGCAATAGTCAAAGAATTAATTATCAATTATTTATTTATATCAAACCCAAAAGCATGAAAATGAAACCCAATCTCTCCTTCGGATTGCTATTCGTACTGATGGGTCTGTCTGTACAGGCCCAAAAGTATGACCTCGCAGCTTGCTTGCGCATGGCTGAAACTGCCAATGTGCAAATTCGAAATGCGCAACTTGATGTTGCCATTAATGAAAGTCAGCGTTCGGCTTACTTATCGACGCGTTTACCATCTTTAAATTTCAGTGGTGATTATCGCTACAATACCGTGATTCCTGGGCAGGTAGTGCCTGCTCAGTTTTTTGGTGGCCCAGCGGGTACGTTTGCAGAGGTGAAGTTTGGTGTTCCTATTGTTTTGAGCAATACAGTTCAACTCAATCAGATTCTCTTTAATTCTCAAGTAAATTATGGTTTAGCTGCTTTGCGTATCAATAGCGATATCGTCAAGATCAAGCGCGACATGACCATTCAAGAAGTAAAATATCAAGTAGCCAATACCTTCTTCATTTTACAAGGTGTAGACCAACAATTACGTTTTCTAGACAGCAATGCCACACACGTTAAACGCATGCTCAAAAACATGGACCTACTCGTGAGTCAGGGCATGCTTGTGCAGACCGAGGCAGACAAAGTCCGCATCAATTTGCTCAACATAGACAACAATGTGGCAAACTTAAATGCTACAAAGTCACAATTAGAAGAATTACTCAAGATCATGATTGGTGTTGATCCAAAAACTTCAATTTCACTTTCTGATGACCAAATGGTTCAGCAAACTTTACTTATTGACCCTACACAAGCCAATTTATTTGCCATTCAACTTCTCGAGCAGCAACAAAAAATGGCTGAAGAAGAAGCAAAAGGGATCAAGATGGGTTATTTACCTAACTTAAATCTGTATGGTATTTACCAGTACAACGTCAATATGAACCCTGAAACAGATTTTCGTACGGGCATTGATGGGGCATTTGTTGGGTTGCGTCTGGACTGGAATTTATTTGATGGTCTCGAAAAGCACCATAAAGCAGCTGTAAATGCCCTTAAGCAAGAGCAAATCCAAGCGCAACAAGATCTTACACGTATACAACTACAACAGCAAAGCGAACAAAACAAACGCAATATTACAGTGAAAGCATCTGCATTAGATGTTGCTAAAGAGCAATTAGGTTTGGCTGAATCCATTTTGAAAAATGCGTCTTTGAAATACAAAGAAGGCCTCATTTCAGTGAATGACTTTTTAATGGCTGAAACAGGTCTTGAGCAAGCACAAGCAGGTGTTGTCGCGGCATATGTTTCACTCAGACAAGCAGAACTTGAATACTTAAAAACAAACGGAAATATCAAATAATCTATCATGAAAAGAATCATCCTTATTTCAATTATCGTCATTGGTGCATTAGCTATAACCGTGACAAAACTTTTATCAAACGCAGATGCGGCGAAAAAGAAAATTTACATCCATGACCTCGAGGCGGCTGTTTTAGTTGAAACGGCTAACCCTGTAGCCAATTATACATTTGAGAGTGCCTTCTCTTATTTAGGTGTTTTTGATGCCATGCACCAAAATAATGTGGCTTCAGAAGGTTCAGGTAAACTCATCGATTTATTAGTGAAAGAAGGTCAACAAGTTCAAAAAGGGCAGGTACTCGCTAAGCTTGATGACGAACTCATTCAGTTGCAAATTGAAAATGCGAAGCTGAATATTGCGCAGTTGAAAAATGACAATGCACGCTTTGCAAATCTTCGCAAAGAACAGGCAGTATCTTCTGTTGAAGCAGAAAAAATGGAGTTGGCCTTGAAATCTGCCGAAGTACAACTCAAGCAACTTCAAAAGCAACTCAAAGGCTGTAAAGTATTAGCACCATTTTCAGGGGTTGTTACTAAAAAAATGGCAGACCTCGGTTCAATGGTGATGCCTGGAACACCAATTGTAGAACTCACCGATATTGGTCAGCTCAAACTCACTATTTCAGTTCCAGAGCGCGATGTACTCAAGTTTAAAGTGGGCCAAAAAGTAGCAGTGAGTGTAGATGCGCATGAAGGAGAGGTCTATAATGCAACCGTTTATAGCACTTCTGTTCAAGCTGATGCATTGCATAATTTCAAAGTACAAATATTGGTATCAAATAAAGCGCAAGCAAGAATTCTTGCCGGTATGTACGGAAGTGTAACACTTCAAAGCTCTAAGTCGGTGACGGCCATGGCAGTGCCAAGAAAAGCTTTAATTGGCTCTACGAAAACGCCGCAAGTGTATGTGGTGCGCAATGGAAAAGCGAAGCTGACAAGCTTTAGCCCAGGGACTTCTGATGGGAACTACCTTGAAGTTGTTTCAGGCTTAGCAGCATCAGATCAAATTGTTGTGAAAGGACAAGTGAATTTAGAAGACGGGATGAACATCAAACGCAATAAATAGCCCCATGACACTTACAGAATTGGCCATTAAAAGGCCCTCGTTTATCATCGTAATTTTCACCATTTTAGTTGGTGGTGGAATCCTCAGTTACAAGCAGCTCTCTTATGAGCTCATGCCGGATTTCTCGGCTCCTCTATTAACCATCACTACGGCTTATCCGGGTGCGTCTCCATCTACTGTTGAGTCTCAAGTATCTAAACCACTTGAAGATGTCCTGAGTGGCATGGAAAACGTTGATGAAGTGACTTCGTTTTCTTTTGATAATGCTTCTTTTGTTTTGCTTGAGTTCAAGGCCTCAGCCAATATTGATGACGCACTTGAAGATGCACAAAGAAAGATCAATAACAACCTGAGTAAACTCCCTGAAGATGCGCTCAACCCGGTGGTTGCAAAAATTGAACCGAATGCAACACCCGTATTACAACTCAGTGCAGTAGCATCCAAAATCAACGATGCAGAACTCATGCGCTTGATGGACGAACAATTGTTGCCACAGATTAAGCAAGTAAAAGGAGTGGCAGAGGTGCAAGTGATTGGTGGCGAGCGCCGTGCTTTTCGCGTCAATGTGGACAAAGAAAAAATGCGCAAACTCGGTTTGTCTTTAGCACAGATCAATCAAGCCGTTGCGATGTCCAATCTCGATTTCCCGACAGGAAAAGTCAAAAGTCAAGACGAGCAAATAACCGTGCGTTTAACGGGTAAGTACCAAAGCATTGACGACCTTAAAAATCTTGTTTTGGTGTCCAAAGGAACTTCGTCGATCAGATTAGGTGATTTAGCCGAAGTTGTTGATGCCAGTGATGATCAAGTAACCATTAGCCGCTTGAATGGCGTGAATGGAATTGGTTTGCGCATCAAAAAGCAAAGTGACGCCAATGCGGTTGATGTTGCCAAATTGACTAAGCAGAAATTCAAAGACCTCGAAGAAAAGTATGCCAAAGAAGGCTTGAAATTCACTATTGCAACGGATACTTCAATTCCAACCATTGAATCAGTAGACGCCGTTATTCATGACCTCGAGTTGGCTGTCTTGTTGGTAGCCTTAGTGATGCTTTTGTTCTTGCATACCATCAGAAATGCCTTTATTGTTTTGGTTTCAATACCAGCATCCTTGATTTCAACCTTTGTAGCCATGTACCTCTTGGGTTACACGCTCAACCTCATGACTTTGCTTGCGATGTCTTTGGTGATTGGTATCCTTGTGGATGACTCTATTGTGGTCTTAGAAAACATCTACCGCCACTTACAAATGGGTAAGAAGCGCCGTCAGGCCGCACTAGATGGTCGAAACGAAATCGGCTTCACCGCCCTAGCCATTACATTAGTTGACGTCGTGGTATTCTCGCCGGTTGTCTTTATTGAAGGAACCATCTCTGATATCTTACATCAGTTTTCTATTGTGGTTGTGATTTCAACCTTGATGTCTTTGTTTGTATGCTTTACCTTGACACCATGGTTGGCATCGCGCTTTGCCAAAGAAGTTCAACTCAATCCAAAGAGGCCTTTTCAAGCTATTTTACTTTGGTTTGAGCGCCGCATTACCATCTTCACAGATTCTTATGTGAAAATAGTTGGTTGGGCACTCAGACACAAAATCTCGATGGGCTTGATCATTATCGGAATTTTTGTAGCATCATTTTCTACAATGGGCTTAGGTATTGTGGGGCAAGAATTTGTTTCTCAAGGTGACCAAGGTAAATTCATGCTCAAACTTAAATATGAAAAGAGCGCCACTTTTGCAGAGAATAACCTGACTACCATGAAAATTGAGCAGTTGTTATTGGCTCAAAAGGACATGATTGATATCGTATTCTCCAATGTGGGTGGTCCCAGTGCAGGTCTTGGTGCAGCTGCATTTGGTGCTGAAAACCGTTCAGAGGTAACCGTCATGATGATCAAAGACAAGCAAAAGGAAATCCCGACGGTAGATTATATGAATGTCATTCGTCAGAAAATTGAGGATGAATTCCCTGGTGTTGAAGTCAAAGCACTCAATATGGGCTTGATTGATTCTGAACAGGCGCCGATTGAAATTTTCATCTCGAGTAATGACAAGGAACTCATGATGAAAGAAGCACAGCGCTTGAAGCATGCGATTAAAGCCATGAAAGGAGCTAAAGACCCATCATTAAGTACCGAAGATATCACGCCTGAGGTTAAAATTGCGCTAGATCGTGAAAAGATGGGGCAATTAGGAGTCAATGTGGCGGCTGTTGGTATGCAATTGCAAGGAGCGCTTTCTGGTAATGATGACAGTCAAATTGACCTTGGTGGTTCTGAATACGATATCCGCGTGATGCTCGATGCAGCAAATAGAAAGGATATTCAGGATATCTCTGAGCTCAGCTTTACCAACAATGAAGGCAAGCAAGTGCGCCTCAGTGACTTCGCTAATATTAGCGTAGACAACGCAGCGGGTACACTTGAGCGCAAGAACCGTATTCCAAACACAACACTCAGATGTTATGTCTTAGGGACTGCGCCAGGTACTGTCGCTACTGCCATTGAAGATTATCTTAAAAAAGCACCACTTGATCCTAATGTTCGCCTGACATGGGGTGGAGAAATCAAAAGACAAAAAGAATCTTTTGGTGCGCTCGGAACTGCCATGGGTATCGGGGTTATCTTAGTTTACCTGATTATGGTGGCCTTGTACGATAACTTTGTGTACCCGTTTGTGGTCTTGTTCTCAATTTTAGTGTCTTTGGTGGGTGCAATCCTGGCCTTGGCCTTGACCTCTTCAAACATGGGGATTTTCACGATGTTGGGTATGTTGATGCTATTGGGGCTGGTTGCCAAAAATGCCATCCTGATTGTCGATTTCACCAATCACCTCAAGGAAAAAGGCATGACTACTTATACAGCGCTGCTTGAGTCCGTTCGTGAAAGGATGCGCCCAATTCTCATGACCACCATCGCAATGGTTATTGGTATGGTGCCAATTGCAACGGCAACTGGTTCAGGTGCAGAATGGAAAAATGGCCTGGCTTGGGTACTCATTGGTGGTTTGACCAGTTCTATGTTCTTGACCATTATCGTTGTACCAATGATGTACTACGTTGTGGATCGCATTCAAGCTAAAATTCAATTTAAGAAGTTAGCTAAGCTTGCAGATATTGATGTGAACGAAGAAACGTAATGAAGCATTAATTCTTTGTTAAATCAGCAATGAATAAAAGAGGCGGCCATCGGCCGCCTCTTTTGTTATTTAAAGTTTATCCAATTGAAATCATCTATTCATAAATGATAATCTGAATTCTATTTCTTATTTCTTGGACTTCACGTAATTGTAAACTCTATAAGTAAGGTAGATATTTATGAGAATAACAGCAATTACAACATAGCCCAAAAGATCAAAGTTCATAAGAGGTGCGCTCGGGCTGTACTGCCAAACAATTTTTCCACCGATCATAGC
>JBILTD010000208.1:0-3138 GCA_044371695.1 Crocinitomicaceae bacterium
TTTGGGTTCCGGGTTCAAGTAAACGTGGGTCGAGGCGTTTGTCAAAGTGATTCTCCATGTAAGACATCTTACCATGGTAGTTCAGTTTAAGCCATTGCTCGAGTCTGGGAGCTTCTTCTTCTAGGAAACCTGCTTGAGAAAATCCTACATAAAAGAAGCCTAATTCGGCAGCTCGTTTTTTGATATAGGGTTTGAAATGCTCGTGTTTCATATTAGAACAAGCCACCCTGAGCCCAACCAAGGTCTCTACCCAAGTGTTTATAGCTTTTTTCAGTTGCTTTACGTCCTCTTGGTGTGCGCATTAAAAATCCTTCTTGAATCAAAAATGGCTCGTAGACTTCTTCAAGGGTTCCGGCATTTTCTCCGATAGCTGTAGCAATGGTAGAAAGGCCAACAGGGCCACCATTGAATTTGTCAATGAGCACTTTTAAAATACGGATATCCATTTCGTCAAGGCCATTGGCATCAACGTTGAGCGCTTTGAGTGCAAATTCTGTGATGTCGTCGTCTATAAGACCCGTGCCCTTGATTTGAGCGAAGTCGCGCACTCTTCTAAGAAGGGCATTGGCAATTCTTGGTGTCCCCCTGCTTCGGCTTGCAATTTTATAAGCTGCACCTTGTGTGATGCCGATTTGTAGCAAGCTTGAGGAACGTTCTATAATGGCCGTAAGGGTTTCGGTATCGTAATATTCTAAGCGAGAATTGATGCCAAAACGAGCCCGCAAAGGCGACGTAAGCAAGCCAGAACGTGTGGTGGCACCAATGAGCGTAAACGGATTGAGATTAATTTGAATTGTGCGGGCATTGGCACCTGAATCGAGCATGATATCGATGACGTAATCTTCCATGGCAGAGTAGAGGTACTCTTCTACTACGGGGCTCAGTCGATGAATCTCATCGATAAATAATACATCTCCTTGATTGAGGTTGGTGAGTAAGCCCGCGAGGTCTCCGGGTTTGTCTAGGACTGGCCCAGAGGTGACTTTAAAGCCTACACCAAGTTCATTGGCAATAATGTTAGCTAGTGTAGTTTTGCCGAGCCCTGGAGGGCCGTGCAAGAGTACGTGATCAAGGGGCTCGTTGCGCAGTTGCGCAGCCCTGACAAAGACTTCGAGATTTTCGACAACGGCCGGTTGCCCCGCGAAATCGCGCAAGGATTTTGGGCGCAAGACTTTATCAATTTCTTGCTCGTTTTGGCCTTCAGCCTCTTGTCGGTAGTCAAAGGAATCTTCCATCAGTTACAAAAGTAACAAATTTGTGCAGCGGTGGTTTAGCCGAGTGCAGCAACTAGTTCAGTGAGGTTTTCAAAATGGTAATCAGCCACCACCAAATTGGGGTGTGGTAAATGCGTTTTTTCAGGAATACAGCAGACTTTCATGCGGGCTGCGAGGCCAGCCAAAACGCCGTTCCAGGAGTCTTCAATGACCAAACACGCTTGCGCTTTTACTTGCAGTTCTTGGGCAACCTTTAAATAAACACCTGGGTGGGGTTTGCCAAAGGGTTCGTGCTCGGCTGAATAGGTGAAATCAAAATAGGATTCCAAATGAAGTGCACTTAATACGGTTTTGATTAGTAATTCAGAGGAAGAGGTGGCCAGGCCAATTTTGAGCCCTTTGGATTTAAAAAAAGCCAAAGATTCAGAAACACCAGAAAGTTCTTGAGGTTGTTCTTTAATCAAAGCAATAAGTGTACTAATGATTTCTTGCTCTACCTTCTTCTCGTCTTGTAGCCCCCAACCTTCGTGTAAATTCCAAAAGTGGATCACTTCGTCTATGCGTAATCCTACAGTCTTTTGAAAATCTTGTTTGTCAAGTGTTGATCCGTAGCGACCAAAAACGGTTTCCATGGCAATTTTCCAAAGTGGCTCGGAGTCGATTAAAACGCCGTCCATGTCATAGATCACCGCCTTAAAATGTTCAATTTTTGGAAGGTGTTGTTTAGTCGTCATGAAACAAACGGACGGTTTCAATTTTTCGTTCACTGACTTTCTCGATAACGAGTTCGCAGGTTCCAATTTGCACGCGATCACCTTCAGCAGGTAAGCGCTCAAGATGCTCTAGGATCAGCCCGGCAAGGGTATCATATGCTTCCGATTCTTCGAGTTTAAAACCGTACGCTTCATTGAGATAGTCGATGTCAATTCGGGCAGAAAACAAGAATTCTTTTTCTGAAATTTGAACCTCTGTGAGGGCCTCTTTATCATGTTCGTCTTCAATCTCGCCAAAGATTTCTTCAATGACGTCCTCAAGTGTAATGATGCCTGCTGTACCCCCATATTCATCGGTAACTACGGCGAAATTCCCTGCCTGATTGGTGAATTTCTCCATGAGTTCTTTTCCGGTCATGACTGTGGGCACAAAAGAAATGGGTTTAAGGATTTGTTTGATTGACTGCGGTTGTTTGAATAGATCAAAAGAGTGAACGTAGCCAATGATATTATCGATATCATCGCGGTAAATGATCAGTTTGGAAAGCCCTTTATTGATCATGAGTGCTTTGGCTTCTTCGATGCTGTCGTTGATATCGAGTGCAATGATTTCTGGGCGTGGAATCATGCAATCGCGGGCCTTGACATGTGAAAAATCGAGTGCATTTCTAAGTAGCAACATATCATTGCCAAATTCTTGTTCGTCTGAGAGATTTGCACTGAGCTCATCTACATAATTCTCGAGGTCAACTTTGGAAAAGACTCTTTTGTTGTGGTCTTTTTCTGAACCGAGTAGTTTAAGGAAACCCGAACTAATAAGCATGATGAGTTGGGTAGGTAAATAAAGCAGTATATAAAGCAAGAGCATGGGAATCAGGCCAAGATCAAGTGCTTTGTTGGGATTGAGCTGAACGATTGCCTTTGGTAAAAATTCGGCTGTTATTAAAACGATCAGCGTAGAGATGATGGTTTGCGAGACCATGATAAGGCCTTGATCTTGTAGGCCAAGTTGAGCCAAAACTGGATTCAAGAGTTCGCCAGCAGCTATTCCGTAGAGTACAAGGGCCACGTTATTACCGAGTAGCAAAAATGCAATCATGTTACTTTCCTTGCGATAGAATAAAGCAAGTATTTTCCCTTGGAAATTTTGGTTGTTGCGCAATACCTCAATGCGGAGGCGGGTAGCAGAAATATAGGCGGGTTGCAGCGGT
>JBILTD010000010.1:0-19091 GCA_044371695.1 Crocinitomicaceae bacterium
CACAAGAGTGAGCTGATGATCAGGATGTAAGCGCTATCCATGGGGATTAATGATCAAGAACGTCTCTACCAATATCTTTGCGATAGTTGGCATCTTCAAAACTGATTTTAGAGATAGAATCGTAGGATCTTTCAAGTGCACTTTCTAGGTTTTTACCGTAAGAAGTAACTGCAAGTACTCTGCCACCGTTTGAAAGCACTGAAGGGCCATCGGCAAGTGTGCCTGCGTGGAACACTAAACTATCTGTAATACTGTTGAGGCCGTAAATTGTTTTCCCTTTTTCGTAGGCGCCGGGATAGCCGCCCGCAACCATCATGACTGTAGCTGCAGTTTTATCGTGGAATTGAATATCGCGTTCAGATAAAGTGTGAGTTGCTACTCCCTCAAAAAGGTCAAGGATGTCACTTTTGAGACGCGGCATGACTACTTCAGTTTCTGGATCACCCATACGGCAGTTGTATTCAATCACGTAAGGATCGCCTTTTACATTAATGAGACCAAAAAATACAAAACCGTTATAAACGATTTTTTCTTGTTTGAGGCCTTTTATGGTAGGAATGACAACTCTATTTAAAACTTTGTCCATGAATGCAGCATCGGCAAACGGGACTGGAGAAATGGCACCCATTCCACCAGTGTTGAGGCCCGTATCTCCTTCACCAATTCGTTTGTAATCTTTGGCTTCTGGCAAGAGTTTAAAAGATTCACCGTCAGTGATAGCAAAGACGGAAAGTTCAATGCCGTCTAAGAATTGTTCAATGACAACTTTTGCACTGGCTTTGCCGAATTTTTCCTCTAGCAGCATTTCTTGCAATTCTCTTTTTGCTTCGTCGAGATCTTCGATGATCAAAACGCCTTTTCCGGCTGCTAAGCCATCGGCTTTGAGCACATAAGGGCCTTTCATGTTGTCAAGAAAGCGCAAACCATCGGCTAAAGTGGCGGCATTAAATGTACCGTATTTGGCTGTAGGGATTTTGTGTCTGGACATGAAAGCTTTTGCAAAATCTTTGCTTCCTTCTAATTGAGCGCCTTCTTGGCTTGGACCAATTACAGCTACATTTTTGAGTTGTGGATCGGCAGTGAAAAAATCATATATACCAAGTACAAGTGGTTCCTCAGGGCCAACAACTACCATGTCGATGCTATTCTGTAAGACAAAGGTTTTGATACCCTCGAAGTCGGTTACGCTGAGCTCTATGTTTTTACCGTGCTTTTTGGTACCGGCGTTTCCAGGAGCTATGAAAAGTTCATCAAGGATAGAGCTTTGAGCTATTTTCCATGCGATGGCGTGTTCGCGGCCGCCAGACCCTAGTAATAGAACTTTCATTTACAATGAGCTAGAATAGATTCAAAAATGTGAAGCCCATCGATATTATTGAGCTGCTTGTCTGCTGCACGCTCTGGATGCGGCATCATGCCAAATACATTTTTGGTTTTGTTGGTGATGCCCGCAATGTGTAGTAACGAACCGTTCGGATTTGCTTCAGAGGATTGGGCTCCGGATTCATCGCAGTAAGTAAACAATATTTGATCGTTGGCCTGCAGAGACGCAAGTGTGGCTTCATCGGCATGAAAACGACCCTCGCCGTGAGCAATTGGAATTTTGTAGGCTTTGTTGGTGTCGAGGTCGATGGTTGGTGCAGCGCTTTTACTAACCGCCTTTAAGTGCACATTTTTGCAAATGAACTTTTGGTTATTGTTGTGTAAAAGAGCTCCTTCAAGTAAGCCAGACTCGGTTAGGATTTGAAACCCATTACAGATCCCCATGACATATCCGCCGTTGTTTGCATGCGCAATTACAGACTCCATGATTGGAGAGAATTTTGCAATAGCACCTGAGCGCAGGTAGTCTCCGTAGGAAAAGCCTCCGGGTAAAACCACAAAGTCAACCCCTTGGAGGTCTGTGTCTTTGTGCCAAAGTTCAACAACTTCTTGTCCCATGAGGTCTCTGAGTACGTAGATCATGTCTTGATCACAGTTTGATCCTGGGAAGGTTACAACACCAAATTTCATGTTTATTTCAATTGAGCTTCAAAGTTAGTAAAAGTATGAGCTTAAAAGCTCAAAACCACAAATTTTAGTAGGGTAGAAAGTAAGAATAGGTAAAAGAACAAATGCGATGAAATACCAAGGCCGCTGCTGAGTAAGGCATAGGCAAAATAAAAAGTAAGTGGCAAAATGAGTAAACTGAGCAGACTTGTTTGCCCCAGAAATAGAAAGGCACCCAAACCTAAAAGCCATGTAAAAAAGGTAAACACATTGAGTACTTGAACTTGTTTTTTCAGTCGGAGAGATGCCTTTAAAAGTCTTGCTCGAAGGCCCATGAGTCCAAAAATAAGTAGTATGTGAAGGAGCGATAGAATCGTAATTTCAAACCAATGTAGTTGTGCAAGTTGAAAGTGAACGTTGAAGGGGAAAACCCGATTAACTTGGAAGATGTATTCTACAGAATAAATGAGTGAAATTGGAGTCAGAATACCTAGAATGAGCAAAAGAAGTTCTCTGAATTGAAGTGTTCTAAGCACAATCAGCATGATGAGTAGCACCGGAATGAATAAAGCAAGGTAGCTACAGAACAACAGTGCCAAACCAAAAATAAAACCTGCATTGAAGGCGGATTTTCGCGCATCGTTTTGTGGCCGAATACTAAAAAAAATAGCAAGTAATAGGATTAAACAGGTTTGAACAACAGGTGTCCAGCTAAATTGTCCAAAATCAATAAAAAAACTATTGAAAATTAAGTAATTGAGGCTAATTATAAAGGTGTTTTTTTCTAAAAATTCTTGGCTATTAAAGACCCAATTAAGTAGGAGGGCGTTGATCAAGAGGATGCCGAATTGAAAAGAAGCTGTAGGCCAGTAACTCCATTGTGGTGCTAGAATAAATGTGCTAGAATCAAGGTTGCCAAAATGTGGGGTCGTGCCGATGACGTCGCCTAAAAGATATAAGAGCAGAAAAAAGGGGAGTAAGATGAGAACTCCGATTCTGTTGTCTAGGAACAAACGTAGCATCTTCAAATTTACCAAGTTCTATTCAAGGATCCTTCTCTTTGTGAATAAGTAGCATACTTTGTTTAAAAGAAATGAAGTTCCTGTTAAATACGTGTTTTTACACTTGCATACAAAACAAAAAATAATATATTTGTTGCTCAATTTTTTTGAAAAGTAAATCATGGAAAAAGCCAAAGTTCGATACTCAGATGCAGATTTAGCAGAGTTCAAAGCACTCATTCAAGACAAGCTGAAAGAAGCATACGTAGACCTTGACTTGCTCAAAGGTTCGCTTTCTCATAACGATGATCACGGCACCGATGACACCGGCCGAACTTTTAACATGATGGAAGACGGTTCTGAAACACTTTCTCGTGAAGAGGTTGCGCAGCTAGCAGCACGACAAGAGAAGTTTATTCAGAGTCTGAATGCTGCATTGGTTAGAATTGAAAACAAAACCTATGGTGTTTGTCGCGTGAGTGGTCAATTAATTCCTAAAGAAAGATTGCGTTTGGTGCCGCATGCCACCATGAGTATAGATGCAAAAAACGCACAAAAGTAAATCTTGAAAAAACAAGCGCTCTTTATTTCGGCATTGGTATTACTGCTGCTGATTCTCGATCAATGGATCAAACTTTCAATTAAAAATAATTTCTTCCCAGGAGAATACAAACCCATACTTGGTTCTTGGTTTGTATTGCATTATACCGAAAATCCAGGAATGGCCTTCGGGCAAACTTTTGGCGCTACGATGTGGGCAAAATTAGCCTTGAGTCTTTTCAGGGTGGTGGCAATTGGTCTGATCATTCGCTATTTATATCAGCAATTGAAGCAAAAGGCATCCAAAGAATTTTTGGTGGTTGTTTCGATGGTTCTCGCTGGTGCCACAGGAAATTTACTCGACTCCATGTTCTACGATCTTTTCTTCAATGTTGACCCTTGTGTCGCTTTTAATCAAATGCAAGGAAGTGGAATCAAAGCCGTGTGTACATCGGGCCATTTTTCTTATCCCGTTGAGGTTCGACATCAGGGTTTTCTGCTTGGTAGCGTCGTCGATATGTTTCAGTTTAATGTGAGTTGGCCAACTAGCTTTCCCATCTTAGGTGGGCAGCAAATTTTCCCAGCCATCTGGAATTTAGCCGATGCTTGTATTTCTGTCGGTTTATTCTGGGCAATTATCCGCCAAAAAAAGTTCTTCCCCAAAAAAACAGTTGTTGAAAATCAAGATATAGAAAGCTAGAAATTCCATTTCATGCTTCGGTCATCGAGCACTGCAAATGAAATTTTCCAATCTGTTGTTGGTGCAATTTGATTTCCATCTGAAACCACACCATATATACCGATTCTTAGGCGTCTACGGCCCATTTTGAAATTGCGTTCAAGCCCTGCTAATAATTCGTAATGTTGCCAGTCGTATTCCTTGACGTACATAGCACCACCTCCAACAACGAAACCAACTCTAGTTTTCTTGAAGTAAGGAATCTTGTTTAAAATAGCGCCGTTATCATGATGGACGTAATGCGCTTGAAAAACATAGTCAGTGGTGCGCAAGGTGGTGTCAAATCCTTGAAAGGAGTAGAGTGGATTTGAAAACCAGATAGGGTCAGAGCGTCTTTGGAACTTATAATCGGGTTCATAGATGGCCCTGGCGCTTAAGAATTTGCCAACGGATGCGCGGTAAGAAGAGGTCCCGATGGTTCCAATCTTAAAGTTCTGCATGATTTCAAACTGCAAATAAGCATGATCAACAGCGCTTTTGAAGACATTTGGTAAACCGCGTTCTAAATGTAACGAAAAGGTAGGGTAGGCAGAACCCAATACAACCTTCCGATACGGTTCACGCATGTAACGCTGCCCGGGCGTGTAGGAAGCTCCGATATTGATGATAAATGCATCGTACGGATCAAAAGCTAAGGGGTCGTTATTTGGCAGTGCTTCATCAATGCCATTTAAGAATTCATATCCTTCAATACTTCTGCGCTTGGTATATTGGGTATTTGCGTAGGCATAAAAGCCATTGAAAAGTTCGTATTCAAGATTTAGGTTCAACTTTGTTGATTCAAAAAAGTTGTCCCGTTTATAAATTTGAGTGATGGCATCAAAACCTCTGATGACGTCAAAATCATGATTGAGTCCGACTCTAAAAAATCCGAAATGAAAGGGGTCAAAGCGGTATTTCCACCAAGTATCACCTTTCCAATCTTTATTTAAAAAACCATAGGATATGCGCGTATAACAATCCAAAGTTCTTTCGTCTTTCCATTTTTTGAAGTAATCAAAACTTGGGGCAATCCGCGGGCCACCTATACCTATGGGTTGTATGGTTGACGCCACTGAACCAATTGTCCATTGTTCTTTTTTGTCTCTATTGCGGTGATCAACGCCAAACCAAAGCACCTTTAAGGCCGTTACCTTATTAAAAACTGCATCAATACTATCTAAATATTCTTTGCGATTTAGGTAGTCTCGAATTGAGTCTTTTGCACGGATATACCGTATTTCCTCATCGGTAAGCGCGATGGCACGATTCTTTTGCCAATAAGCGCTGTCTCTTTCATAGGCCTCCTGTTCTGTAACTGCAACTTCAGCGTTGAAGAATTTCTTGGCGTAAGTTGGCTGAAAATTATAATTAGAATAAAGCGCTTCAGTTTTACATTGGCTCACCTCATTTTTATACTTGACGCCATAGGAAAGGGTTTGCTTATCAAGCACACAAAGGCTGTCACCTTGAAGGCTATATTCCTGCTGAATGCGGAAATAATCATAAATCAATAAATTTCCTTTATTCATGGTGAGGTCTAATTTCTGAATCAACCAAAGGGTATCGACCACCCAGATATATCCCTCCATGGTTGAGGTAGCGGTATTGCGGGGCGTGATTTTGATTTTTGAAATCATACGACCATTTTCCTCATATTTTTCTTCAAGTCGATATTTATATGCGACAATACCCGGTGCGGAAATCGGAGAGCTTACAGGCGTCTGATGTAAGTCATCGAGGTGTAAGAGGTTTTCAAAGAAATTAAAATTGGATTTAACGGTAGTGGTATAGTAGAGTTGAGAAATATCACCCAAAGCTTTATATGCATTTCTAATTTCTTTGACTTGATTAGGTGGAGCATAAGATCTGTGCAATTGAACTTCAACTAGTTGCAGTTTATTTAGCCATTCAGGGATCTTACTTTTACCCTCCTCTAAAGGATCTTCGTCCTTACGAGGATTTTCTTTTTTTTCTTTAACAATTGTTTCTCTTTGCTCTGTTGCTTTGATGTAAACATCCACTTCATGAGGGTAATTCCAAGGGTTGATCTGTTCGCGTTTCTCTACAACCTTCATGATTTTGTCACGTCCCACATTTGTTTTTTTTGCAGTAACCCTGACATCCTGTATATCGGAGAGTTTCATAGGAAACAATTGCATGTCTCGGCGTGCTTCTTGGTCGCGCATGGCCAAATACAGTTCTCGGTCTTGATAACCCTCTGCAGTAAAAACCAGGTAATATTCACCGGGGTTGAGGTACATTTCAAAGTAGCCATTGGCATCAGCCACTGTTCTTAATTCAGCCGAATTCTTTGCAAAAACCTCGGCACCCGCTAACGGTAAATTTTGTTCATTCGTGATTATGCCATTCAATAGGCGCTGCCCGTAAGCGCTGCTAAACAAAATTAAAATGGAGAGGGCGAGGAATTTCATAGTACTGCTAAGACCGATTTAGTTTGAAAAGGTTACTTTTTTCTAGAAAAAAGTTAGTTCTTTTCTTGATTTTCTTGCATTTCACGTAAGTGGTTTTGCATGCGCTTCATCATCCATTTTTTAGTAAAATACATGATTAAGGCCATCGCCGGAACAATAAAATAAGCGACCCAAGTTTCAGGCCCCTCAGTAAAAATCTTGTAACATACTGCCAAAAAACTAAGTGTGGCAATAGCTAGCCATAAGTAACCTGAAATGACGTTGTAGCGTGAAATGAAATCTTTTTGTGACATTATTGAATGGTTTGGTTTTTGTCGAGTTGCCAGGAGCCAATGGGCTCCAGTAAAACATACGAGCTGAAATCTTGTTTGGTCCGAATTCCTTTGCCGATGAGGCGTCCTTTTGGTGAACGTATAATTACTGGTGACTTTGTGTAGATACTACTATCTTTCTGATTCCAAAACAAAGCTTCCGTTTCAAGTCTTTGCTTTTTTTGATGGTTGTACAAACTCACTGAATCTTGCACCATGAGCTCACCAGTGCTGTAGTTAATTTCTCCATAGCGCGCACTCAAGGTAGAGACAACGTTTCCTTTTTCATTGAAAAAATAAACCTTCAGACTGTCTTTGATCTTGGTAATTTGTTCTTTCCCGCGAAAAGTCTCAGCCAAAGCAGCATGAATCTCAACCCGCGCATAGCCCGCTTCAGCATAAGTCAAGATTAAATTCTTAGTGGTTTCTGTAGGCGCATCTTGCTCAAAGCTTATTTTTTGAACCACCGCAATATCATTTTCGCAAGCCGTTAAAAAAAGGCTAGTCACTCCGATCAGGAGCCCCATGAACAAAGGGGAAATTAATCTAGTTGGCGCTTGCGGAACCATTTTTCAAAGTTCGAAGGTGCCATGATTAGACTCACCCGAGCACCGATAAATTGCTCTGTCCAATCAAAGTTTGAGACAGTGCGTTGTCCGAAAGTAAGTCCTAGATTGATAGAGGAGAGTGACACTTGTGCTAAAAGCGGCAAGCCAAAGCCTACGGTAAGCCCACGTTCTTGGTATTGCGCACCATTGCTGAGGTAAGGCAAACTCTGTTGGTAGTAGCCGGCCCTGTAAGTGATTTTTTCAAATGCTTTTAGGGTGGCTAAATTTTCAAGCACTCTGTATTCTGGCTGGAATTGTAAGCCAAAGCTCATTTTTTCTGAACTATTTTGATTGAATCCGGTGATGAGATTTTCATTTTGCGTAAGTGCCCCAAAGCTTGAAAAACTTCCATAAAGTTGGAGTAAAGGATGTAATTCACGCGTTTGTCTTTTGTAGCTCGGCAGTTTCCAACTATATGCAAAACCAGCTTGCCAACTTTGGGCCGATGTGGCTACAAATGCTTGGTTGCTATAACTGACGGTGTCATAACTTGATGGTGTGTTAATCGTTGCAGTACTGTAGAGTTCTTTAAGTAAATCTGCTTTTAAGAGCATTTGTGGTTGATAAACGGCAGAAAGTGTAAGCGTGTGCTTTTTGCCAAAGGCCTGTGTAAAGTAGGTGCCAAGGTCAATAGAGTTGGAACGAACTATTAAGGAGTTGCGCTCAAGGCCACCAGCTGTGCTCGCACCAGTAATTAGGGTAGAGCTGCGTTCATTGCTGAGTGTACCAAACAAATAAGAGACATTTGCACCTATGGCAAATTTTGTTTTTGGTTTTTCAATGAGTCCGAAAGAATAACCTAAATAAAGATCTTGGATGGCTCCTTTTCCCAAATAATTATAGCGCAAAGAATCAAGACCAGTAAAAACAGTTTCAGTAATTTGATATCCGCGAGAACTGTAGGGTCTGAGGCCGAAGGAAAGCCCCATTTGTTTGCGAATTTTAAAGCCAAGTGTAAATTCTTCTACCATTGGCGTGGCATTGAATTGTGTTAAAGCACCACTTTGATACCAAGACTGACGCGAATGTAGCCCCAAAGTATAAAGTGTAGAACCTTTACTGAGGCGGTTATAGCTTGCTGGATTGTTGTGATTCAGAATTCCTGAGTCTAATACATTGACGGCATTTTTACCGAGAGCATCATAAACCGCATGACCTCTTGTACTCTTTTCACCAAGCCCATAAAAACTTGCAGGTTCTGCAGTAATAGATTGCGCAGTAGCCTCAATGATCAAAACAATGCTAAAAAATAGGAAGAGAAATTTATTCATTTGAATGGTAAAGGGATAAGATGCCTTCAAGCGTTAAGTTTTCGTGTACAAAGATGCCATTTTTTTGCCCCATATCAAAATGTGCGGCATCTCCACCAGTCAGATACACAACGAGGTCAGGATATCGTTCAAGGTAAGCATTTAAAAGTCCTTCAATTTCTTTCTGCCAACCTAAAAAAGTGCCAATTTCAATACTCGTTTGGCTGCTATTTCCAATGAATTGTTTTGTTGGCGATATGGCTAATTCTGGAAGCTTTGCGGTATAGTAAGCGAGTGCTTTTGCTCTCATTTGAAGCCCAGGGCTAATAGAACCACCCAAATATTCTTGCTGTTCATTGATAAAATCAAATTTGATACATGTGCCGAGGTCAATAGCTAAGCGCGGTTTACCAATTTCTACCTGACTCAGTGCCGCTGCATTACACAAGCGGTCCTTACCTAAGGTTTCAGGGCTTTGATATAACATGGTAAAGGGCAAGTTCATATTGTTTTTCACTTCAAAGACCTTCGTAAAATGTGATTGAAGTAGGTCAGAGAAATCATCATTCACTACAGACGAAAAGGCAAGAGGGATGTTACTATCTAAGCTTTTAATTGGGAATTGCGCTAAATTGTAGTGCCTAACCCATTGAATTAGACCGTCTTGAGCGAAGGCAAGTTTGAGTTGGGTATTACCGGCATCGAGTAAATATACTTGTTGGGAAACGGGCATCTTCAAAAATACTTAGCTTTTTTGAACTTTTTTAGCTTTTATCTTGTGAGAAAGCGTAAAAATGTATTAAATTTGCATCCACCAAAAGCTGGTACCTTAGCTCAGTTGGTAGAGCAAAGGACTGAAAATCCTTGTGTCCCTGGTTCGATTCCTGGAGGTACCACACAAAAAGCCCCGAAGTTTCTTCGGGGCTTTTTCGTTCTATAAACTTTTGCAATGCTTCAGCTGAAATATTGATGATTCGAATAAAAAGCGTTACTATTTTTCGAATTGAGCACGGCATTATTTTCCATGAATTTGTCAAAATTTTATATTTGGATAAAAAATGCTTTTGAAAAAGTTTTATTGCATTCTATTTTTAGCGCTGATTGGTTTGTCTTTAAACAAAGACAATAGCCTTGAAGTACCTAAAGTTGCAGTTTGTATAATTGGGTCTGATACAACACCTGATTATCAATCAATGAATAGTATTGTTTCATTATTGCAAAGGAATGGATATACGGTATACAAATTTTATGATCCAAACAATCAATGGGCTGAGATTAAGAATGCGGCTCATGAAGCCAGTATCATTGTATATAGCGGTCATGGAACAACTATGGGAATAGATGGGAGTTATGGCGGGCTAGTTATTGATGACTTTATTTCGGGACAGCGAATAGCCAAAGAGCTTCAATTAAATCGCAAAACGCTGGTCATTTATTCTTCTGTTTGTGGAGGAGCAGGTTCATCGGCAAGTGATGTATCAGATATTGGGCTTAACGAGGCTAAAAGACGAGTCTTAGGCTCGGCACTGCCATTTTTTATGGCCGGTGCGGGTGGTTATTTTGCAACCAATCAAGTGTCAGGTGCTGAAAAGTTTTTAGTTAATTGGCTGAATCGAACCAGTTTATCTGATGGATTTATTAATGCTGCAAGCACCTGGTATCATATTGAAACAAACGACATTTATCGAGACCACAGGTTGAACCCTTCATTTAAAATGGGAATTGCATCAAGCCCGGGAGGGGGAATGTCAACGGTTACCTCAACGGTAAATGGCGTGAAAACAGTTCGGCAGGTGGTTTCTTCAAAGTCCTATGATGTTGCCTATCTTGGCGACCCTTTCTTTACGCAAAGAGCTTCTTTGTCTTCCAACGGGTATTGATTTACTTTTTGTTGGAAATTGGTATTTTTTGATTCTCTTGATGACATAGTTTTGAAAATCGAATAAAAATAAATAGTTTTGATCAACTACTACAAACTCCGATAAACAAAGAGTTTAATTTAGTCTAACGATTTATTTTTAATTTATTTATTATGAACAAACTTAAAAGCACAATTACTATTTTATTTCTTTTTACGATGTTAAATCTAAATGCTCAAGTTCAAAGAGCGGTAGAAGGAATGTCAATCATCAGGGAAAATATTATTCAATATTCTGAGTTTACTTTTTTTAGAGATTGGACTACTGTTGCAACATTTAAATCAGGTATAGGTGAGACCACAACATTTTACCCAATCACCTTTTCTGTTCCAGACAAAAACATCAAATTATACGGATTACAATTGGATGCATTAGTTAAACCACAAATGTCTGCGACTACATATGCAGTAGGTGGTGGTGTACCAGGAGCAGCAGTAATAAATAAAGATTTCTTATCACGTTCTATTTTTATTGATAAGGCAGATGTTCTTTTGTTTATTGATTTTTTAGAAAAACAAGTTGTTCCCAATTTAAAAACAACTTATAAAAAACAATCTAAAGAATATGTTTTTAAGACAAAAGAGATGTTTTTTTCATTTTTAATTGATGAAAAAACAGCTAGAATCACAATGCATTTAACTGACTATGGACCAAATGGAGACGGAAACTGGGCAGGTCAACAAATTGAATTTTGGACAGAAGCGAAAGTGGAGAATATTCCTGATTTAGTTGAGAAATTGAAATCATTTTCTAAAAGCATGAAATAATTTCAACTACTATTGGTCTTATGTAACGAGACTAAATACTAGATTAATTGATATCCCTGTAATTTTGATTACAGGGATATTTTTTTATTTCTACTCCCCTTTCACTAAATGAATAAAGCCTTGCTTGTCAATCTCTGTACCTCCGAGCATTTCACCTTTTAGAATGTAGAAGAAAACGCCGTCGGTATGGAGTTGCCCATTGAAGCCATAACCATCCCAAACAGCTATTCCGGTTTGATCCTTGAGTTCAAAAATAAGGTTCCCCCAACGGTTGAGAATCTGAATGTCATAGCGTTTAAATGATGGATACGGCAAGGTAACAATGTCGTTGATGCCGTCGCCGTTTGGTGTAAAGACATTTGGCACCCAGATATCTGGGTCAGAGACATAAACCGTAAGAAAGGCGGTGTCTATACAACCTAAATTATCAATCAATACCAAGCCAATTTCTTGTGGGCCACCCGTTCCAAAGATGATGCTTTGGTTAGTGCTTTGGAAATAAGTGGAGCTGCTATCTGGGAAAATCCAAGTCCAGGACTGCACAGGATTTAAGCTTACGCTGGCATCGGTAAGTTCAATTTGCTGATTGATATTCGCATAAACTGGGTTGGCATCGATTTGAGCTTCCAAACCACTGAGACTAGCCGTCAATGGATCTAGTAAATACAAAATTTGACAACCTGCAGTGTCATAAACTGTAACACTCGGGTTGTAAACACCTGTGTTCGGATAGAAATAGTTGAATTGTAAACTGTCTGCCACCCATACGCCATTTCCAAGATTCCAACTCACAGAGTCGATGTTTGCTGGATTCTGAATTGTGAAAAGCGCACCTTGCGCACAAACAGTGTTATCCTGAATCCAGGTTGGCGTACCTAAAGGCCCACCGATAGAGACGTAATTGGCAACAGTGGTGTCGTCAGTACAACCATACTCATCAGTTACTGTCAAGCTCAAAGTAAATGAACCACTTGTGACCAGTGTATTATTTGGGTTCTGTAAAATAGAATTGTTTCCGTTGCCAAATACCCAATTCCAGTTGGTAATACTCCCAATGCTTGAAGATTCATCAGTGAAGGCACAAAACAATGGTGGGCAACTGTATTCGCCATTGGCATTTATAGCTGCACCAGAGAAGGTGTAACTCGGACTCGCCTGAGGCGAAGAAATATAAATAGTTTGAGAGGTAGAATCAATGCAACCATTTATATCCGTTACTACTAACGAAATAGGAAAGGTACTGAACAGACTTGAGTTGGTCGGAGCAATATTTAGTAAACAGAGGCTATCAAAAGAAGTACTATTGCCATTAATGTACCAGGAGTATGCCAATGGATGTTGACCTGTACTTAAACTTGCTATAATACTGCTATCTAAAGCACAAATAATTGTATCCGTACTGATCTGAGCGCTTGGCTGGGTAAGTGTTATTTGTACGGTAGCCGGATTAGAAACACAGCCATTGATATCTGTCGCGGTAATGGTTGCGGTATAGGTGCCATTACCCACGAACGTATGATTGATGGCTTGGTTTACATTGGTGGTGGTGACGCTTGTATTATTATCCGAAAAAACCGTATTAAAGGATGCCAAAGGAAGCCCATTAGTGATGCTATAACTTGTATTGGTAAAACTCACGGGGAAAGGAGAGCAACCTGCATAACTAGGCGCTAGTAAGCCTGCAACTGGTTTGTTGGCTACATAAATGGTTTGGCTACTGGTAGAGGTACAGCCCGCAGTATTGAAAACTAGTAAACTAATATTGTAGGTGCCACTTGCCGGATACACATAATTGACATTAGGCCCGTTATGGATTTGCTGCCCGTTTCCTAATCCGTAATACCAGTCATTGACTGGATGGGCAGACCAACTCGTGCTTAGGTTGCTGAGACTAATTGCATCGCCTTTACAAATGGTGTCGTCTGGGAGTAAAAAATTAGATTGCAGTTGCGAAATCGTAATGGCCAAACTGATGCTATCTGAACAGCCAGTGGTATAATTGTGTACTACTTGTTCGATCTGATAGGTTCCATAGTTGGCAAAGCCATGAGCAGTATTACCACCGTTTGGAAGATCGAGCTGGGCATTATTGAAATAGGTATTGGGGCTACCATCATTCCATTCGTAGTGCATGGCAACACTATCGGTCAGTTCGCCGTCAAGAGAGGTATTTTGAAATTGTATTTGAACCGGAAAACTTGTTGGGTTACAAACCAAGCTGGTGTTTGGATTAAACATCGCAATTGGCGCAAGTACGTATAAAGCAGAATCAATGGTTGTGGAATCGATGCAACCCCTGAAATTGACATAGAGTGTTACGTCTACATAACCGGTATCTTGCGAAAACTGAAAATTTGGGTCGTCTTGGGTGCTAATGCCTTGTGAAAAATCCCATAGATAACTGATTTCACTCGAGTCATAGGGCACTGAAATATAAAATTCAGAGGTAAATTCAACATCAGTGTTGGCACATGTAATATTAGGAGTATAAGTAAAACTAACTGAATCGATGTCGCCAACCGTTACATATGGTGTTTTGATAATGGTATCGGTGCAACCTGAAGCTGTGGTGATGATCAAGGAGACGTTATACAAGCCAACGCCATAAGTTTGTGGCGGAGGAACTTGACCATTGAATGTTTGTCCATTGCCAAAGTTCCATTGCCAAGAAACAATCGGGTTGCTTGGTGTATACGAAGTATCGATGAATTGTACGGTAAAAGGTGCACAGCCACCAGTGTCAGCAGCAAAAAATCCGGCTTCGACAGGTGTAATTTGTATGTAATCTTGTAAGGTTTGTGTACCTGAACAACCTGCATTCGAAGTGTAGGTTAAGCTCACATCGTATAAACCGCTCAACTGATAAACATGTGGTGGAGGCGTAGCACCTGTGTATGTTTGACCATCTCCAAAATTCCAAACATAAGTACCCGGAAGGTTTGTAAGGTTATTGAACTGAATGCTTCCCGGGGCGCAATTGGCCGTCGGATTGGCAGAAAAATTCGGCACCACATTGGTCTGAACCGTTATCTGTTGAGTAGTTGTTGCAGTGCATCCTGAATTGGTATTTTGGGCCGTTAAACTTACCGTGTAGGTACCAGGGGAATTATAGGTTACACTTGGGTTTTCAGCATTGCTTTGCCCAGCACTGCCAAAATTCCAAGCCCAGCTATTGGCTCCGGCTGTTGAATTATCTTGAAAAGAAATGCTTTGCCCAGCACAGGCAACGGTAGGAGCTGTAATTCCGGCCTGAAAATTTGACACCACTATAGCCTGCGTCATGGAATTGACACAGCCAGTGTTGTTATTAGTAACCGTTAGCACCACTTGAAAAGTACCTTGAGCATTATAGGTAATACTCAGCGGATTATATTGAGTTGATGTTTGTGAATTGCCAAAATTCCAACTTTGGGAAAAATTGGCTCCTTGCGAAGAACTATTAGAAAAACTGAGGGTGAGGGGCACTGTACAACCCAAACCATTGGCACTAAAATTCACGTTTGGCAACGGATTAACCGTAATGTAGGCCGCTTTGATTTCTGCATCTGCCACACCGTTGGTATTGGTAGCAACTAAGGTAATTGTAAAAGTACCGGCCGTGGAAAAAGCATGGGAAGCATTGGTAGAGGTGGCAGATGAACCATCCCCGAAATCCCATTGGTAACTTGTGAGGGCAGGCCCTCCGTTGGCACTTGAAGTATTGGTAAAGGTGACGTTTTGCCCAACGCAAACCGTTAGCGGTGTTGCAGTAAAGTTGGCTACTGGGCTTTGTGCTAAGCTATTCCCTGCGCAAAGCAAGAAAAATAGCGGAAAAAAGCGCAGCAATTGGATCATGGAGTTATAACGTAAAAACCAGATCTTAAGTTGCTTATTGAACCACACCGGTTTTCAGTGAATCGGGGAAGAGACGTTCCATGTCAGGAAAGTATACGTGTCCTAAAATCAAAGGATTAAAAACATGATATTGACACTTCACAAGATCTCCGTCAGGAAGTTCACACCAAAAACTATTCATGTCCATGTTGACCAACTGACCAAATTCATTGCGTTGTTCTTCTATACTTTTGATGCGAAATAGTTTGAGTTGGATGCGGTCATTCTTCGTATTGACATTAAAAACGCAAAAGGCCTGACTGCGTTTGACGCTATCCACTTGGCGGTCAGACAAGGTAAAATTCTTTTGTTCAAAATGGATGTTTTGAAAACCTTGCAAGTACCTAAACACGTTGGTGGTATCTACAAATGGCAGCTTTTGCCCGTTCTGAGTTACACTATATTTGCTGCCTTTGCGGACAATTTCAAAATTGCGATACGCCTCTTGATTAAACTTAGCTTTGACACTTATGATGTCGTCAAGTTGCAGTGCCATGATTTCAGTGCAAGCCCATTGTCTTGCATCTGCAAAAAATCGTGGGTCAATTAAACCATTCATGCCTGAAATTTTCATCATGACCGGGATTGCACTCTTTCCGTCTTCGGCTGTTTCGAGCAACATGATTTGACCGTAATGATCGGGAGTCGCAGGCCCGAGGTACCATGTTTTAGTCCATTCGCCGTCTTGCTCAATTTCAACTTTGATGTGCGATGTTGCCATCAGTTCTGTAAAGCGTTTTTCAGAATTCTTTGGAAGGTAGCCCTTGAATTCAATTTTGTTAAACGCATCTAGAATTAAAGAAACATTGGATTGAGAAATACAGCCCCCTTTGCCATCGGTCCAGGTATTGTCTTTCTTGACAAGTGTAAACTTTTGACCAAATGCATCGGTAATAGTAATTTTTGATATACTCGTGGTATCTTCAATTTTAAAGTTGAATGCACGCGTATCCGAACCACCTTGAGCGTCAGTCAAACGAAGGGCAAACCAGGTAAGTCCACCTAATATGACCACTAACAGTAAAAGAATAACGGCTCTTTTTTTCATATTTTTTTAGCGTTTACGTGCGTATTTTCTATTGCGAATCCAGTTCATGATAAAGGCCAAAGCCAAAATGATGATGATTGGCAAGATCATGTTGATGCTTTTGTAGAACAAAGATGAAGTTTTGATTTTCTCTTTGTCGATTTCCTTAATATCAATTTGACGGCTGCGGATATCGAGCACCGAGTTGTCGCCCATCATGTAGTCGACCATATTTTGAAAAAGTTCTTGATTGCCAAAGATGAGCGGAATGCGTCTTTGAGCCAATTCGGCGTCTACCTTGAGTTCATTCAGACTTAAAGGGCGGTATAAATAACTATTGACTTTTTTTGGATCAAGGATTGAGTCATAGGTATTTTTTATGAAGTTGCCATTTCCTACGACTAAAACTTTTGTTTCTTTTTGGCTTTCCTCGAGGTAGTTGACATCTTTGCTATTTGCAAACTCACCTACAATACGGTTTTTAAAATGAGACTGATAAAAGCCCTCCGACAAACCTGCCACACACAAGCGGTTGATTTCGTCTTCGGGGTTTTCTACCAAAATTGGATTTTTCCCATAGTTGAGCGGCAAGGCCAAATTTACGAGTGGTTGCAGGCCAGTTGGGATTGAATTACTAGAACTCGTTAAAATTGGCGTGAGTTGGGCTTTGGGAAGTTGTACAAACTCAATCTCGTTGGCATATTTTAACGAGATAGGGTCGACGTTTCTGGTAATAGGGTGCTTGCTTGGTGTAGCGAGCATATGAAAAAACCAAGGGAGGTAGGTCGTTTCGGCGAACGGGACAATTTTCGGTGCACAATTGGCATCTAGGACATAATTTTCTTTGATCTTGATACCATAATCAAAGAGTAAGCGATCGAGCAAAAGATTTTTTCGCGTTGTATGCGTCATTCCTTTTGAATTGAGGGTATCTTCATTCAAAGCCAAGGTATTGACAAAGCACATGAGTTTGCCACCGCGCATCACAAACTGATCAATGAGGTAAAGATCTTTTTGAGAAAAAGGTGTTTGCGGATCAGCGATAATCAGACCGTCGACATCATTTAAAGCAGCCAAACTATCGTTGAGAGTAACGTCTGTGATGTTGTAATAAGGAGCAATAAGTGCGCGAGCTCTTAAAGTTTGCGGATAACTTAATTCACCATGGCCTTGTAAAAATGCAACGGTTGGCTTTGATTGTTGTGTGAGGCGTCTTAAAGCCGATAACAAATTATACTCTAGATTATTGAGTGCGTTTTCTATAACCTCGCCCATCTGATCCAGGTTATAAGGTCTGCCGGGTTGGGTACCTGGTAAAAACTGTACAACACCTTCTTTGGTAATACCGTTCACACTATAAGAAAGCAAGGCGCCAGGAAATAAAAGCATCTGACTTTGCGTACCGTCTTTCATGTAAAGAATTTCGAGCGGCATAATACCTTGCCCGCGGTCATAAAGTTGAGAGCGCAGCGCATTGATTTCGTCTTCGGTGCCAACATTAGGGTCTGTGAAAAGAAATTCAATACGGTTACCAGCAATGCGCTTGAAGTCTTTGAGTTTGTCTTTTAAGGCATTCTGAAAATACTTCAGCTCTGAAGGTATATTACCATCGAGATAAATTTGAATGCTAATGCGATTTTCAAAATTCTTGGTATCGGCTAGGTAATTGACCGTACTTGGAGCCAATGAATAGCGCTGATCTTTGGTCATGTCGAGCTTCCAGTAAAGCATCGAACCAATGAGGTTCACTAATATAAGTGCCGCCGCTAAAAGACCCAGAACTGTCCAGTTGTATAAACCTTTGTTCAAATTAAATTTCATGTGCTATTTCTTGAGTGTTTTCAGAACCGTGAGCGAAGCAAATAAGAAGAGCGCATTAAGGCTCAGAAAATAAAGGATATCACTGCTGTCAATGACACCTTTTTTAATGGCTTCGTAATGAAAGTTAATACCAATATACTTGATAAGGTAATCTAGGCCGCCAATTTGGCTAAAGTTCCCGAGCAACTCGAATCCGTCATAAAATACCCAACACATGAACATTGCTAATATAAACGCAACAATTTGACTTTGGGTGAGTGCCGAAGCAAACATTCCGATAGATACAAAAGCAGCGCCTAAAAGTAGTAAGCCAATATAAGAGGTGAGGGTAGCACCTAAATCAATGTTACCGACCGGAGCGCCCAAAAAATACATACTCAGTAAATAAACTACAGTTGGTAAAATGGCTACAAAAACTAAGCTCACGCCGGCTAAATATTTAGCAAAAATCAATTGAAAGTCAGAAATAGGGCGTGTCAAAAGTAATTCGATGGTGCCCGTACGGCGTTCTTCGGCAATGGAACGCATGGTGATAGCCGGGATGAGGATCAAGAAAATTACCGGTGACATATTGAAAAAAGGAATGAGGTCAGCGGTGGAGCCCTCTAATAAATTGGTGTTATAAGATAGAATCCAGTGAAAGAGACCAGATGCTATGAGGTAAATCAGGATAAACACATAGCCAATGATAGAGCTAAGGAAACTAGATATTTCTTTTAGGAATAAGGCGCGCATAGCTTTGTTTGAGTTGTCAAATTTAACAAATATCTATAAACGAAAATTCCCGCCTTGTGGGGCGGGAATTTAGATACACTCAATCTTTTATTATGCT